>JAHELM010000122.1 GCA_024644185.1 Rhodospirillales bacterium
GCAGGCCGCCAAGGGAACCGAAAGCGTCAATCAGAACATCGAATCGGTCAGTCGCGCCGCCGGCGAAACCGGTGCCGCGGCCGGTCAGGTGCTGTCGGCGACGGATAGCCTGTCCAGTCGCGCCAAGGCGCTGTCCACCGAGGTCAACCGGTTCCTGGAAGGGGTTCGCGCCGGCTGACGCGCGCACCCTGTTCACGAGCCCGGGACCGCGTTACGCTTGGCCGCCGGAGTCAACAACCCGCCGTCAAGGAAACGCCGTGAACGAAGCCCCCGCCATAGCCGCGCAAGAGCCGGTCCCGGACGCGGGTACCGTGTTCCCGCCCGATTGACGACCGATGGCGGAAGCGGCTTTCAAGAAGACCAACGTGACCGGGCCGGGATCCGAGCAGGTTTTTCGCGAACAGGTCCGGCTGATCTATTCCGGCATCGCCTATTCGACGGCGGTGACCGCGGTGGTGGCCGGCGTTCTTGCCTGGGCGCAGTGGACCGTCGCGCCGGTGCCGGCGATCGTCGGTTGGGGCGCCTATATGGCCGCGGCGCTTGTCCTGCGAAATGTTCTGGCCTGGCAATTCCATGCGACCGGTGCCGCCCGGCATCCGGATCCGCGTCGTTGGCTGATCCTGTACGAGGCTGGCATTCTGGCCATGGGCGCCGGCTGGGGGATCGCGGGGCTGATCTTCATGCCGCTGGATTCGCCCCAGCACCAGATGGTAACGGCATTCGCGCTGGGCGCGATTGCGGTGGGCGGCATGACCATCCTGGCGGCGGTGTACCGGGTCTGCGCCATATTCATCGTGCTGACGCTTTCTCCCGCGATCCTGCGCGCCGTCGCGATCGGCGGCGAATTCGGTACGACCGTCGCGATCGTCTGCACGGTGCTGCTGATCTTCGCGCTGCTGTTCAGCCGCCGCCAGCACATGGTGATCCTCAATTCCCTGAAACTGGGTTTCGAGAACGCCGCGCTGGCCGAGGACATGATGCGCGAGAAACGCAAGGCCGAACGTCTGAATGTCGATCTCCAGGGCAAGGAAACGACCTTGGCCCGCGCCCAGCGCATCGCCGGCGTCGGCAGTTGGGAATGGGACATCGCCAACGATGAGATTCGCGGTTCCGACGAAGCGCATCGGATATTCGGAATCCCGCGGGACGTTCTGTCCATCCGCTTCGCCGATTTCATGGGCATCGTGCACCCCGAAGATCGCGACGGGGTGACCGATGCCGTAAGCGCGGCGATCGACGCCGGGCAGCCCTATAGTATCGAGCACCGTATTCTGCGCGCCGATGGCGAGGAGCGGGTGGTGCATGAGCAGGGTGAATTGACGCGCGACGCGGCCGGAGGCCCCGTCCTGATGACCGGTACGGCACATGACATCACTGACCGGCATCGCATGGAGGAGGAACTGCGCCGCGCCACCGTCTCGGCCGAGGCGGCCAACAATGCCAAGTCCCAGTTTCTCGCCAATATGAGCCACGAGTTGCGAACGCCGCTGAATGCCATCCTCGGCTATAGCGAGCTTCTGGGCGAGGATGCGCGGGAGCATGGGCAGGAATCGATGGTGGTCGATCTGGAGCGCATCAATGCCGCCGGCCGGCATCTGCTGGCCCTGGTCAACGACGTGCTCGACCTGTCGAAGATCGAGGCCGGGAAAACCGACCTCGTAATCGAGAATTTCGACGTCCGCCGCCTGTTGAGCGAGGTCGAGGCGACGGTGCTGCCGCTGGCCGCGCGCAATCGCAACCGGCTGGTCGTCGATTGCGCCGAGGATGCCGGCGGCATGCGGTCGGACCCGACCAAGCTGCGCCAGATCTTGTTCAACCTGCTCTCCAATGCGGCGAAATTCACCGAGAACGGGACCATCAGGGTGCGTGTGTCGCGCCAATACGATCTGTCCGGCAAAGAGGAGTCGGCGCAGGTCGTGTTTGCGGTTTCCGACACCGGCTTCGGCATCGCGCCGGAACAGATCGAGTCCGCCTTCCGCGCATTCGAACAGACCGACTCCTCGCGCGACGGCAAGCAGGGGGGTACCGGGCTTGGACTGGCGATTACCCGCCACTTCTGCGCGCTGTTGGGCGGGACCGTGACCGTCCAGAGCGAACTCGGCAAGGGCAGCGTTTTCACCGTGCGGCTGCCGGCTTCGCTGGGCGGCGAGCCGCGGCCGGGTCTGGCGGTTTCAGGAAAGCCGGGATAGACTGGCTGCGGGAGGATCGATGGCGGGCCTTCAAGGCGTCGAAATTCTGAATGGCGGTGCTGCGATACGCCTGGCCTGGCTGGACGGGCAGGCGGCGCGGTTTCATGCGGTATGGCTGCGCGACAACGCGCCCGACCCGAAGACCCGCGCGCCGGGGAACGGACAGCGGCTGATCACCGTTCTCGACATATCCCCCGATACGCGCATCGCCGCCGCGACGGTGACGGATGCGGGCGACCTGGCTGTTCGTTTCGCGCCGGAGGGGCTGGAATGCCTGTTTTCCGCCGGCTGGCTGGCTGCCCGTGTCTACGATGCGCCGCAGCCGCGCGAGCCCGGATGGACCGACCCGGATATCGCGCGCTGGGGGGTGGAACTGGCGCCGGGTCTGCCGACCGCGCGGTTCGACGCGGCGCGGGCCGACCGCAAGGTGCTGGCGGGCTGGCTCGACGGAATCCGGCGGTACGGTGTCGCGATGATGACGGGCGTACCGGCGGAAAGCGGCGCGCTGGTCGGCGTGGTCGATCTGTTCGGTTACGTGCGCGAAACGAATTATGGTCGCTGGTTCGATGTGCGGGCAGAGGTCAATCCGGTCAACCTGGCCTATACCGGCCTGGGCCTGCAGGCGCATACCGATAATCCCTACCGCGACCCTGTGCCGACGCTGCAACTGCTGCATTGCCTGGAAAATACCGTCGCCGGCGGGGAATCCATCGTCGTCGACGGATTTCACGCCGCCGGAATCCTGCAGCGGGAAGACCCGGGTGGGTTCGACCTGCTGGCCGGCAATTGCGCCCGCTTCGAATATGCGGGCTCGGCGGATGTGCGGCTGACCGCGCGGCGGCCGATGATCGAACTGGCCCCTGATGGCGAGATGATCGCCATTCGCTTCAACAACCGTTCCGCCGCCGCCTTCACCGACATCCCTTACGACGCGATGGGGGCTTATTACGCCGCCTATCGCCGGCTGGCGGAGATCGTCGAACGCCCGGCCTTGCGGGTGCGTTTCAAACTGGCGCCGGGCGAGTTGTTCATCGTCGACAATACCCGCGTCCTGCATTCGCGCGAGGCGTTTTCGGGGTCCGGGCAGCGCTGGCTTCAGGGATGCTATGCCGACAAGGATGGCCTGTTGTCGACCCTGGCGGTGATCGGCTCCGGCGCGCGAGAGGCCGCCGAATGAAAACCTTCGCGCCCAGCCGCGCCACGATCGTCGAATTTCTCGCCGATATCCTGCGCCGGCGCGGTGCCGAATCCTATCTCGGCGAGAACGTTACGATGTCGCAACACATGTTGCAGGCGGCATATCTGGCCGAGACGGAAGGTGCGTCGGACGCGCTTGTGGCCGCCGCCCTGCTGCACGATATCGGGCACTACACCAATGAATTTCCCGAGGATGCGCAGGATCGCGGCATCGATAACCGGCACCAGATCTCCGGCGCCGCCGTGCTGGCGCCCTTCTTCCCGCCGGCGGTCACCGAATGCGTGCGCCAGCATGTCGATGCCAAGCGTTATCTCTGCGCCGTCGATCCGGAGTATTTCGGGCGCCTGTCGGCGGCCTCGGTGTTGACGTTGAAATTGCAGGGCGGCCCGATGGGTGAGGATGAAGTGGCTGCATTCCGTGCCAACCCCCTTCTGGATTCGATCGTCCGCGTCCGTATCTGGGACGAGGGCGCCAAGGTCGCGGGCCGCAAGACCCCGCCCTTCGCCCATTACGAACCGCTGCTGCGCCGGGTGGTCCAGCGCGCCGGCTAGACGACCTTCCCCGGATTCATGATCCCGCGCGGGTCCAGCGCCGCCTTGACCTTGCGCATCGTCGCGAGTTCCAGCGCGCTCTTGTAATGCGCGATTTCCTCGCGCTTCAGGCGGCCGAGCCCGTGTTCGGCGCTGATCGAGCCGTCCAGATCGGCGACGATGTCATGCACGATACGGTTCATTTCGCCCCAGCGGGCCATGAATTCGTCCTTGTCCATGCCCGGCGGTTGGCTGAGGTTGAAGTGGATATTGCCGTCGCCCACATGGCCGAAGGGCAGCGGCCGGATGCCGGGCATCGCCGCGGTCACGGCGGCGACCGCGCGGCGGATGAATTCCGGCGATTTGTTCACCGGTACGGCGATGTCGTGCTTGATGCTGCCGCCCTCGAATTTCTGCGCCTCGACGATGGCCTCGCGAATCCGCCACAGCGCATCGCGCTGGGTCCCGGAACTGGCGATCGCCGCGTCGAGGATCAGGCCGGCGGCGAAGGCGCCCTCCAGAAAGGCCGCCATGTTCGCCTGCATGCCGCCATCGGGCCGGGTGCCGGAGAATTCCACCAGCAGGTAATTTTCATGGGCCTGGCCAAGCGGGTCCGTGACGCCGGCCACGTGCCGGATCGCGAATTCCAGGGAAAGCCGCGGGATCAACTCGATCGAGGTCACCGCGTCGCCGCTGGCCTCTCTCGCCGCCGCCAGCAGGTCGATCGCGGAGTCGAGATCGCGGATGGCGACGAAGGCGGTCTGCACGTCCTTTGGCAGCGGGAACAGTTTCAGCACCGCCGCCGTGACGATGCCCAGCGTTCCTTCCGCCCCGATGAACACCTGCTTCAGGTCGTAGCCGGTGTTGTCCTTGCGCAGCGCCCGCAGCCCGTTCCACACCTGGCCGTCGGGCAGCACCGCCTCCATCCCCAGAACCAGATCGCGCATATTGCCGTAATGCAGCACGGCGACGCCGCCGGCATTGGTCGAGATATTGCCGCCGATCTGGCACGACCCCTCGGCGCCCAGGCTCAGCGGAAACAGGCGGTCGACGGTCTCCGCCGCGGACTGGATATCGGCCAGCACGCAGCCGGCCTCGACGGTGATGGTGTAATTCGCCGGGTCGAGGGCGCGGATCCGGTTCATCCGGCCCATATTCAGCAGGATTTCGCCGCCATGTTCGTGCGGCGTGGCGCCGCCGCACAGCCCGGTATTGCCACCCTGCGGCACCACGGCGATGCCGTATTCGGCGCAGATACCGACCACGGCGGCCACTTCCGCCGTATTCGCCGGCCGCACCAGAAGCGGGGTCCGGCCGACGAAGAGGCCGCGCTGGTCGCGCAGCAACGGCGCCAGCACCGCGGGGTCGTCCGACCAGCCCTTCGGGCCGACGGCCTTCCTGATGCGCGCCAGCGCTTCGACAGATGCGGATGGTCCTGACATGGCACGGCGGAGATTAGGGTGACGATGCCGGTACGGCAAGGCAGGACGTCGATGCGGTATCGCCTTCGGCGGATTTCGCGATACCATACGGCCGGGCTGCACAAAGAACGGGGAAGCGAGCATGACCGCGGATTCGGGGCTGATCGGGATGAATGCGGTCAAGATCGTGGGTCTGCTGCATCGCGGCGCGATCTCGCCGCTGGACCTGATCGACACGCTGGAACAGCGGATCGCCGCCGTCGAGCCGGCGATCAACGCCCTGCCGACGCTGTGCCTGGACCGGGCCCGCGATCATGCGCGGCGCCTGATGGAGAAACCGCCGGGCGAACGGGGGCCGCTGGCCGGCCTGCCCGTGCCGATCAAGGACCTGATGCCGGTCGCCGGGGTGCGCACAACCTTCGGCTCGCCCGTCTTTGCCGACTTCGTGCCCGAGGAGTCGGAAACCCTGGTGCTGCGGATCGAGGGCAAGGGCGGCATCGTTTATGCCAAGTCGAATACGCCGGAATTCGGCGCCGGCGGCCATACCTTCAACGAGGTGTTCGGCACGACCGCCAACCCGTGGAACCTTTCGCGTTCGGCCGGCGGATCGTCCGGCGGGGCGGCCGCCGCGCTGGCCAGCGGTACCGCCTGGGTGGCGCATGGATCGGACATGGCCGGGTCGCTGCGCACGCCGTCCGCGTTCTGCGGCGTGGTCGGGTTCCGGCCCGGTATCGGCCGTGTCACCTCGGGTCCGGATCCGCTGCCCTACGGCACGCTGTCGACCGAGGGGCCGATGGGCCGCACGGTCGCCGATACGGCGATGCTGCTGGATGCCGTGGTCTCCTGGGATCCGACCTCGCCCTTCACGACCGCACTGTCGGCCGAGGGATTCCTGGGCGCGGCCCGCCGGCCGCGCCGGCCCCGGCGGGCAGCCTTCAGCCTGGATCTTGGCGTTACCGTTGTCGATCCGCGGATTGCCGCGGTATTCAACCGCGCCATCGCCACCATCGCGGGGGCGGGGATCGAAACCGTCGAGGCCTGTCCCGACTTCACCGGTTTCGACGCCGCCTTTCATACGCTGCGCGCGGTTTCCTATGCGGCGGGAAGCGGCGCGCTGCTGGATGAACACCGCGACAGGATCAAGCCCGAGGTGGTGTGGAACGCCGAAAAGGGGTTCAGGCTGACGGCGGCCGAGATCATCGGCGCCGAGCGCGAGCGTGGCCGGCTGTTCCATCTGGTCCGCCGCTTCATGGACGATCATGACGTGCTGATCTGCCCCGGCGCCATCGTGCCGGCCTTCCCGGGCACGGAGCGCTATGTCAGGGAATGCAACGGCCGGGTCTTCGAAACCTATATCGACTGGCTGGCGATCACCTATGCGCTGACGCTGGTCTCGCTGCCGGTGATCGCGATTCCCTGCGGGGTGACGGAGGACGGGCTTCCGGTCGGCCTGCAGATCGCCGGCCGGCCCGGCCGGGAGGCCGAACTCATCGCCTTCGCCCGCTACATCGAGGACGCAATCGGCGACTGGCGGCCGAAGGATCTGCCGGAATACGTGGTGCGCTGACGCCTCAGAGGCTGACTGAAAAAGAGTTGAGTGGAATCAGTCACTTGTGATTCCTTTGTTGTGACCGAACAGCAATGGCGCCACGAGATGTGGCCCGAAACCACCCGGGTGAAGTATGAACGCAAGGGTCGCCGGTATGCAAGCGATCCGAGC
>JAHELM010000123.1 GCA_024644185.1 Rhodospirillales bacterium
AGCGAGGCGCATCGTCGCAGTATCCTCGAATTTGTCCAAATCGACGGCTGGGGGCTTTGCTTTCGCCGTCGATTTGCATTATAGGGAGCGCGGCGCGTTCGGGCATAGCCCGGCAACGCGACGGTCAGATCGAATCGAATCCCGGCTCGCCGCTGGCGCGGGCCGCACACTCAATTGACGGGGATTGAAGCATGGCGGAAAAGGTTCAGACGCCAGAGGCGCAAGACGAAGACGGCGCCTCCAGGCGGGACTTTCTGTACCTGGCGACCATCGGCGTCGGCGCTGCCGGCGCGGCGGCCTTCGCCTGGCCCATTATCGACAGCATGAACCCGGCGGCCGACGTCCTCGCGCTGTCCTCGATCGAGGTCGATCTCAGCGCGATCGAGGTCGGCCAGAGTGTCACGGTGAAGTGGCGCGGCAAGCCCGTGTTCATCCGCCGCCGCTCGATCGACGAGATCAATGCGGCGCGGGCCGACGACACGGCCGATCTGAAGGATCCGCAGCCCGACGCGGCGCGCGTGCAGAAGGCGGAATGGCTGATCATGGTGGGTGTCTGCACCCATCTGGGCTGCATTCCGCTGGGCCAGAAGACCGGTGAGCCGAGGGGCGATTTCGGGGGCTGGTTCTGCCCCTGCCACGGTTCGCACTACGATACCTCCGGCCGCATCCGCAAGGGTCCCGCGCCGAAGAATCTGGATGTGCCGGGCTACGCCTTCCTCGAAGACACCGCGATCCGCATCGGATAAGGGCCCAGATCATGGCGACCAAAACCGAATTCAAGAATCCCGTGATCCGCTGGGTGGACGACCGGCTGCCGGTCTTCACCTATCTGGAGCACGAGTATCATCAGTTCCCGATGCCGAAAAACCTGAATTACTGGTGGAACTTCGGCGCGCTGGCCTCCATCGTGCTGGTGGTGATGATCGTCACCGGCATCATGCTGGCCATGCAGTACACCGCGCATGTCAGCCTGGCCTTCGAAAGCGTCGAGCGCATCATGCGCGACGTCAATTACGGCTGGCTGCTGCGCTACATGCACACCAACGGGGCGTCGATGTTCTTCATCGTCGTCTATATCCACATCTTCCGCGGCCTCTACTACGGTTCCTACAAGAAGCCGCGCGAATTGCTGTGGATGCTGGGCGTCGCCATCCTGCTGCTGATGATGGCCACCGCCTTCATGGGCTACGTGCTTCCCTGGGGCCAGATGAGCTTCTGGGGCGCCACCGTCATCACCAACCTGTTTTCGGCGATCCCGCTGGTCGGCAAGTCCATCGTGATCTGGCTGTGGGGCGGCTTCTCGGTCGACAATCCGACGCTGAACCGCTTCTTCGCGCTGCACTACCTGCTGCCCTTCGCGATCTTCGCGGTGGTCGCGCTGCATGTGGTCGCCGTGCATATCACCGGATCGAACAACCCGGCCGGCGTCGATGTGCAGGCGCCTCGCGACACGGTAGCCTTCCATCCGTATTTCACGGCGAAGGATTCGGTCGGCCTCGGCGTGTTCCTGCTGTTCTTCGCGGCGATCGTGTTCTTCGCGCCGAACCTGTTCGGCGAGCCGGACAACTACATCAAGGCGAACCCGATGCAGACGCCGCCGCATATCGTGCCGGAATGGTATTTCCTGCCGTTCTACGCGATCCTGCGGGCGGTGCCGGACAACTTCATCGGCGACTGGGTCACCAGCTGGATGGGTTTCAGCTTCATCAGCGCCAAGCTGGCCGGCGTCATTGCCATGTTCGGCTCGATCGCGGTGCTGTTCGTACTGCCCTGGCTGGATACGTCGAAGGTGCGCAGCGCCCGCTACCGGCCGGTATATAGGTGGTTTTTCTGGATCTTCATGATCGTTTGCGGCGTGCTCGGCTGGGTCGGCGCAAATCCGGCGGAGGGCTGGTTCATCGTGATCGGCCGTGTGGCGACGGCTTATTACTTTGCCCACTTCCTGGTGGTTTTCCCGCTGCTGGGCTGGTTGGAAACGCCCAGGCCGCTGCCCGCCAGCATCAGCGAACCGGTGCTCAAGGAGAAGGCATGATGCGTAGTACGATGCGAACTCTCATCATTGCCGCGGCCGCCATGGTTGTGGGCGCGACGGCCGCCCAGGCCTCGGGCGAGAAGATCGAGTTGCCGGCGCGCAACTGGTCGTGGCAAGGCGGCTGGAATAATGTTTTCGGCAGTTTCGACCGGGCGCAGTTGCAGCGCGGATTGCAGATCTATACCGAGGTCTGCTCGGGCTGCCACAGCCTGAAACTCGTCACCTATCGCAACCTGGCGGCGCTGGGCTACAGCGAGGACGAGGTCAAGGCCTATGCCGGCGCGCATGAGGTTCAGGACGGTCCGAACGACGATGGCGAGATGTTCATGCGTCCCGCCCTGCCGTCCGACCGCTTCGTGTCGCCCTTCGCCAACGACCAGGCGGCACGGGCCTCGAACAACGGCGCCCTGCCGCCGGACCTGTCGCTGATCGCCAAGGCGCGCAAGGGCGGGGCGAACTACATCTTCGGCATCCTCACGGGCTACGAGGAAGCGCCGGAAGGTTTCCCCCTGTCGGAAGGCATGAACTACAACCACTATTTCGCCGGCCACCAGATCGCCATGGCGCAGCCGCTGATGGACG
Source organism: Rhodospirillales bacterium (assembly GCA_024644185.1). Taxonomy (GTDB): domain Bacteria; phylum Pseudomonadota; class Alphaproteobacteria; order UBA8366; family JADFVY01; genus JAHELM01. The sequence goes on from JAHELM010000123.1 coordinate 2,615, forward strand.
ATGTCGTGACCTATGCCGACGGCACGGCGGCGACCACCGAGCAACTGGCCTCGGACATCACCGCCTTCCTCGCCTGGACCGCCGAGCCCGAGCTGGAAGAGCGCAAGTCGATGGGCGTCAGGGTGATGATCTTTCTGGCGTTCTTTACCATCCTGCTGATTGCGGTGAAGCGCCGGGTCTGGGCCGACGTCAAGCACTGAGGTCGGATACGGTGAACAGGGGCAAGGGCCGCGGAAATTCTTCCGCGGCCCTTTTCCCATGTCGCGGTTGATCCCGGCGCCGTCTGGCCCGATACTCGCCATCGGGCCAGAAACAAGGGCAGGAGAGGCGACGCATGAGCGAACCCGGCACGCCGCCGGTCATCGGCATTATCGGCGGCAGCGGCATTTACGATATCGAGGGGCTGGACCGCGTCGCGTGGAAGACGGTGGACAGCCCCTATGGCGCGCCGTCGGACCAGCTTCTGTTCGCCGAGCTGGACGGCCAGCGCCTGGTGTTCCTGCCGCGGCACGGGCGCGGCCACCGGATCCCGCCCTCGGAAATCAATTTCCGCGCCAATATCGACGCGCTCAAGCGCGCCGGCGTCACCGAGATCCTGTCGCTTTCGGCGGTCGGCTCGCTGAAGGAGGAATTGCCGCCCGGCACCTTCGTCATCGTCGACCAGTTCATCGACCGCACCTTCGCGCGGGTGAAGTCCTTCTTCGAGACCGGCATGGTCGGTCATGTCTCGATGGCCGATCCCACCTGCCGCCGGCTGGGCGGCCATGTGGCGGCGGCGGCGCGCAAGCTGGATATCCCGGTGGTGCATGGCGGCACCTATCTGGTGATGGAAGGTCCGCAGTTTTCCACCCGTGCCGAGTCGGAGCTGTACCGGAGCTGGGGTTGCGACGTCATCGGCATGACCAACATGCCCGAGGCCAAGCTCGCCCGCGAGGCCGAGATCTGCTATGCCTCGGTCGCCATGGTCACCGATTTCGACTGCTGGCATCCGCACCATGAAAACGTCACGGTGGACGCCGTCATCAAGGTTCTGCTGGCCAACGCGGACAAGGGCCGTTCGCTGGTGAAGGCCGTTGCGCCGATGCTGTCGGCTCGCGGGGAACGCTGCCATGCCGGCTGCCATACCGCCCTCGATTCCGCGCTGATCACGGCGCCGGACCGGCGCGATCCGCAAGTCCTGGCCCGACTCTCCGCCGTTGCCGGGCGGGTTCTGAAAGGATAATTCGCCATGCCGGCGGCAGTCGCATCGCATGACAACGGGCTTTCGGGCATCGATCACTGCATCGTCGGCGTCCGCGACCTCGAGGCCGCCCGCGAAAGATGGACCGCGCTTGGCTTCACCCTGACGCCGCGCGGCCGCCATGTCGGCTGGGCCACGGCGAATTACTGCATCATGTTCCCCGCCGATTATGTCGAACTCCTGGGCATCGTCGCACCGGGCGAATACAGCGCCGGTCTCGACGTCGCGCTGGCCGGGCAGGGCGAGGGCCTGATGCGGCTCGCCTTCCGCAGCACCGACGCCGAGACGACGCGCGGCGCGCTTGCCGGGGCCGGCCTGGCCGCCGAGCCCGTGCGCACCCTGTCCCGCGCACTGGAAGCCCCGACCGGCACGGTGATGCCGGAATTCCGTCTGCTGCACCCGGATGCCGCCGCCACCCCGGGCGTGGCCGCCTTCGTCTGCCAGCACCTGACCCCGAACCTTGTGTGGCAGACGCAATGGTGCGCGCACCGCAACGGCGCGACCGGCATTGTCTCCTATGCGATCCTGGCCGAGAAGCCGGCCTCGCTGGCCGCCGGCTGGGCCCGGCTGTTCGGCGAAGCCGCGGTGAAGCGGGATCGCGGGCGGCTTGCGGTGGAAACCGGGACCGCGCGGCTGGAATTCCTGACGCGGCATGTGCTGGCCGAACGCTTCCCCGACGTCGACCTGGCGGCCGTGCGTCCCGGCGGCATCGCCGGCATGTCGATTCGCGTCGAGAAACTGGGCACGGCGGCGGTATGCCTGGCCGAGGCCGGCGTCGCCTGCATCCGCACCGATGACGGCCTGGTCGTCCCGCCGGAAGACGCCAACGGCGTCGCCCTGGCCTTGGTCGAAACCTCCTGATCAAATTCTTTCCATAGAAAGAAAAATGCCGTATTCTTTCTGCGGAAGGGAGACGGCGATGCTGGCACATGAGACGCGAACCGTTCCCGATGGCGACCCCGCGGCGGTTCTGACCAAGGCGGTTCTGCGGGCGGCCGACCGGCTGGATTTGCGGAACCGGATCGTCGCCACGACGCTCGGTCTGTCCGAGGCCACGGTGTCGCGGATGCGGGCCGGCGGTTACAGCTTGCAGCCCGGCCAGAAATCGTTCGAACTCGGCCTCCTGCTCGTTCGCTTCTACCGGTCGCTGGATGCGATCATGGGCGGCGACGACGCGGCGGCGCGGGTATGGCTGCGCACGGGAAACACCGTGCTGGGCGGCGAACCGCTGGCCATGATCCAGACCATTCCCGGATTGATGAATGCCGTCCAGTACCTGGACTCCCGCCGCGCTCGCATCTGAAGCGCGACGCCTGCGCGGCCGCTGCTGGCGTCTGGTCGAGGCGCAGCACCGGGTCTCGACCCTGAAGCTTGTCGATACCCTGGCCGAGCAGGATCTGCTGGAATCGCTGATCGAGGCGACGAAGCCGGCGGTGCCGCCGGACTGTGCCCATCTCGATTTCCTTCTGTTCACGCCGTTCCGCTACGGCGTCTATCCGAACGGATCGCGATTCCGCCGCGCCGGGATGACGCCGGGCGTGTTTTACGGCTCCGAGGCGATCGCGACGGCGGTCGCCGAGACCGCCTTCTGGCGCCTGCTGTTCCTCGCCGAATCGCCGGGCACGCCGTTCCCCGCCAATCCGGCGGAATACACGGGTTTTGCCGTCCGCTACGATACCGCAAGCGCTCTCGATCTTGCCACGCCGCCCTTCGTCGCGCGCGAGGCCGAGTGGTCGCATGTCACCGATTACGGGGCCTGCCAGGCGTTGGCGGACGACGCCCGCGAGGTTGGGGTGGAGGCGATCCGCTACGCTTCCGTGCGCGACCCCGCCCATCGCCCCAATCTTGCGCTGTTGACCTGCCGCGCCTTCGCCGAAGCGGCGCCGCATGAGCGGCAAAGCTGGCACATCCATCTCGCTTCGGCCGGCGCCCAGGCGATCTGCGAGATGCCCGGGCTGCGCCTGTCCCTGGGGCGCAATGCCTTCGCCGGCGACCCGCGGATCGCCGGGATGAACTGGGATCGGACCTAACCCATCGCGGCGGCAAGGAATTCCAGCGTTCGTGTCCGCGCGAGGGCGGCGCTGGAGGGGTCGTAACTGGCCCGGTGGTCGCAACTGAAGCCGTGGCCGGCACCCGGATAGACATGGATCGAAACGCCCGGCCGCGCGCTATGGATCGGAACGCCCGGCCGGGCGGCGCGGATGGCGTCGATATCGGCCGCCGGAATGCTCTTGTCCTCGCTGCCGAAATGCATCAGCACCGGGCATTTCGGCACCTCGTCGCGGAATTGTGCGATCTGCCCGCCGTAATAGCAGACCGACGCGGAAATCCCCGACAGCCGGGTCGCCGCCAGCCAGGCCAGCGAACCGCCCCAGCAAAAGCCCGTGGCCGCGACCCTGGTCCCTTTCAGCGCGGCGACCGCCGCCGCGATGTCGGCCAGCGCCTCGTCCCAGCCCACCTTGCCGCGAATGTCGCGGCCGCGGGCAATCGACTCGGGGGAATAATCCAGCTCGACGCCGCGCTCCACCCGGTCGAACAACGCCGGGGCGACGACCGAATAGCCGTCCCTGGCGAAGCCGTCGGCCACCGCCCGGATATGCGCGTTGACCCCGAAGATTTCCTGGATCACCACCAGCCCGCCACGGGGGGTGCCGGCGGGGTCGGCGCGCCAGGCCGACAGCTTGTGCCCGTCGGCGGCCTTCAGATCGATGTCATGTCCCATGCGATGTCTCCCTCTCCGGCAGACATCATAGGCGTCAGACGTTGAAACGGAAGTGGATGACGTCGCCGTCCTGCACCGGGTATTCCTTGCCTTCCAGCCGCATCCGCCCGGCATCCTTGGCGCCCTGCTCGCCGCCGCAGCGGACGTAGTCGTCATAGGCGATGGTTTCGGCCCGGATGAAGCCCTTCTCGAAATCGGTGTGGATGACGCCGGCGGCCTCCGGCGCCCTGGCGTTGCGCCGGACGGTCCAGGCGCGCGCTTCCTTCGGTCCCACGGTGAAGAAGGTGACGAGGTCGAGAAGCGCGTAGCCGGCCCGGATCACGCGGGCCAGGCCGGTTTCCTGAAGGCCCAGCGACGACAGGAACTCGGCCTTTTCCCCGGCCGTATCCAGCGAGGCGACCTCGGCCTCGATGGCGGCCGAGATGACGACGCAGGCGGCGCCGATGCCGGCCGCCCGTTCCGCC
>JAHELM010000124.1 GCA_024644185.1 Rhodospirillales bacterium
CGCGACCCACTGCCAGCCCAGCATATATTTCCAGGTCAGTTCCTTGATCACGTGGAACAGCACCGCGCCAACCACCGGCCCCCACAGCGTGCCCTTGCCGCCCAGCAAGGCCATGACCACCATGGAAATGCCAAGCGTAACCGTCGGGAAGGCGACCTCGGCGGGCTCGATAAAGCCGATCATGTTGCCGTATATCGCTCCCGACATGCCAAGAAAGAAGGCGGAGATCGACCACGCGACCGTCTTGTAGCGCAGCGTGTGCAATCCCATCGCTTCGGCCTTTTCCTCGTCGTCGCGGATGGCGTTGATCGCCAGACCGAACCGCGTCTTATAAAGCGATCGCAGAACCAGGAACACCGCGACCGCAAGGGCGAAGCACCCCATGTAGAAGACCAGCGATCGCTCGTCAGGATTTCCAGGATAGGTAGGCATCGCGATGCCACCGCCACCGCCCACATATCCCCATGAAGCGAACAACTCGCGCGCGGTCAGCGCCACGCCCAGCGTGCCGATGGCAAAATACGGCCCCCGCAGTCCAAAGACGATCGCGCCCGCGAAAACCGCGCTGATGGCCGCGCCGATTCCAGACAACACAATTCCAAGGCCAAATCCGGTGAAGTACTGCACCGCATCCAGAGCGACTGTGATCGATCCGTCGGCCGCGGTATATTCGCCGACATCGTAGTACAGGCCGATCTGCGTAACCGCGCAGATATACATTCCCAGTCCGAAGAAGAAGATATTGCCCAGCGAGTTGTAACCCATCTGCCCGCCGAGCGTATCCCAAGTCAGCGAAAACAGAACCATCACCCACAGGATTGCCATCTGCAGGGTGTAATTTTCGAACAGGAAGGGCGCCGCCAATCCGACGATAAAGATCGCGAGCATCGCGGCATGTTCTCTGGATATCGTCATTATTGCACCGCCTGTCGTTTGCGGCCCTGCTGAACCTGGCGCACGATCAGCGCCAGGACCAGCAGCCCGACCACGGTCGCCTGCTGGAACTGGGCGCCGAACACGAAAGATCCGTATTGCTCGGCGACGCCGATGCCCAGTCCGGCGATTATGACCCCTGCGATATTGCCGAACCCCGCGGCGGTCACGATCACGAAGGATCGCACCGAATAGGTAACGCCGTAGAACGGCTGGATCACCCAGATCATTGCCACCAACACCCCGGCGGCGCCGCAAATCGCGGCATTCAGCGAATATGTGAAGGCATAGACCCGATCGGTGTCGATACCCATCACGCGGGCCGCGCGCGCATCCTGTGCCGTCGCCCGGATCGCCTGGCCCATGCGGCTGTTCTTCATGAACAGGATAACGCCGGTCGCCAGAAACCCGGCTACAATCAGCGAAATCAACCGGATATCCGCCACCGTCACGGCCCCGCCCAGAACATTCAACAACCTGGTATGGAAGCCCGCCTGGGCCGTTCGCACGTCGGGACCGAAGACCAGATTCATGATCTGCTGCAGGAAGATCGCCAGACCGAAGGTGGCAAGCAGCGAGGTAAACAGATCTCGCTCGATCACCCGCCGGATGATCAGTTTGTAGATGATCCAGCCGAACACGAACATGATCGGGATCGCGATCGGCAGGGTCCACAGCGGGTGAATCCCCGGCTTCATGAACTCGACCAGCAACACGTCCGTGAATGGAATTCCGATCCGAACGACGGAATCCTTTGCGAAATAATAGGCGATGTAGCCGCCCATGATGACGAATTCGCCCTGCGCCAGATTCTTGACGTTCATCACGCCCCACACGAGAGCGAGGCCGTAGGCGGCAAGGGCAAACGTGGCGCCGATAAACAGACCGTCCAGCAACAACTGCACGTTCAGGTACGGCGCCAGGCTGAGCAAGTCCAGATTGTTCAGCATGACCGGTCCGGTTTCTCCCGAATCAAAAAACCGCCGGTACGATGGCCGTCAAATGCCGCGCCATGCCGGCGGGGCGTATCGAAGCCCGATACGCACCAGATACAAATTCCCGATACCCGCTTCCCGTCGAGATTCATCCCAGTGAACCGCGGCGACAAGACATCGGGGCCCACCGACGCGGATCAGCGCGAAGGTGGGCCCCGTTTGCGGCACCCCGCTTCAGCAGACGATCAGTTCGCCGCCGTCTTGCGCGGCCAGTTTACCGAATCCGACGCCCATTTCAGGGGGGCGACCACCTTGTATTCGCCGCCCTGAATCTGCCGCAACACCATTGGTTTGGCGATGTTGTTGCCTTCCGGGGCAAACTTGATCTGCCCATAGAACGTGGCCATGTCCGTCGACGCCAGGGCATCGCGCACCTTTTCGACGTCAAAGGAGTTGGCGCGCTCGAACGCTTCCTTCCAGACCAGCACCGCGGCCGAGGCCTGCGCCGCCTGGTACGGCACGGTCTGATATTCCGGATATGCCTTCTTGTAGGCCGCGTCGTATTCCGCCGCCGAACCCATGTACTTGTCCTTGTAGCTCAGCGTCTCTGCCCACTGCGTCGGGCACAGGATGTCGTTTGCCGCGTCGCCGAACTCCTTGACGATGCCGCCCGATTCGCAATGCGTCATGGCGACGATCGGCACCGAGATCTGCATCTCCTTGAGCTGACGAACCGCGGTCACCGCGCCTTTGTTGTGGCCCGAGACGATCAGCACGTCCGGCTGCAGGGCACGCACCTTGGTCAGTGTCGCCGACATATCCGACAGATCCGCCGGCAGCTTGTCGTCGATGACGATCTGCATATTGTACTTCTTGGCATCGTCGACCACGCCAGCGCGCACGTCGAGCGAGAACGGGTCGTTCTCAAAGGCCATGGCAATCTTCACGTCAGACGGCTTCTTGCCATTCTTTTCGGCAAGATCCGCCGCCAGCGCCACAGCGCTCGCCAGGTACTGTTCGGAAGTGGACAGAACCGCGAAGAGATAGCGGTAACCCTTGGTGAACAGCGAACGTTCCGCACCCTCGGCCTCGACCATCGGGACGTTGTATTTTTCCGTGACCGGCGCGATCGCCTGGGTCAGACCGGAACTATAGGGGCCAAGCATGAACTGCACGCCGTCCTGCTTGATCAGCCGCTCGGCAAGCTGCGCGCCACGCGCGGGAGTGGATTCATCGTCGTAATAGATGACCTTCAGCTTGTATTGTTTGCCGCCGACCGTGACGCCGCCCATCTCGTTGATGCGCGCGATCGCAAGATCGTAGCCGTTGCGCGAATGGATGCCATCCGACGCGTATTTTCCGGTCAGCGAGATCGCCGAGCCGAGATAAATCGTGTCGCCCTCAACCTTCGCGTTGGCCGCCGATCCGCCGATCAGTGCGGCGGCGCAAACACCCATGGCGGCGAAAACGCCGCGCCGGGTCAATTTCAGGATGTCCAATGCCATCAATTTCCTCCCGAATAGCCCGCTTTACCGGGCCCGTTGGTTTTGTGCCTTCCACTTGAAGGCCCGATTAGCCTATGAAAGTATTTCCGATTTGGCCAGCCTTTATAAAAAGACGAACCAATTCGCAGCCTTAGCCGCTTTCGCAAGGACCGGCCCCATGCCCCTGAAACCGTCGTTTGAAACCCTGACCGTCGAACACCCCGACCGATATCTGGTCCGACTCACGCTGAACCGTCCGCAGGCCGCAAATGCGTTCAACACGAAAATGGGCGAAGAGCTTCGGACGTTCTGGAGCCAGTTGCGCAAGGACCCCGGGGAGTACCGCTGCGTGATCGTAACCGGCGCTGGAGATCGCGCATTTTGCGCCGGTGCCGACCTGAAGGAACGCCGCGATATGCCGGACGATGCCTGGCGGCGGCAGCACGTGATCTTCGAGGAAGCGTTTTACGCCATGATCGATTGTCCCATTCCGGTGATCGCGGCGGTCAATGGCGCGGCATTTGGCGGTGGCTGCGAAATGGTGCTTGCCGCCGATTTTGCCTATGCCGCGGATACTGCCCGGTTTGCCCTGACGGAAACGACCTTGGGCATTATTCCCGGAGTCGGGGGCACGCAAAACCTGCCGCGCGCCTGCGGCGTGCGGAGAGCGAAGGAAATCGTGCTCACCGGGACACCGTTTGGCGCGGCTGAGGCGTTCGACTGGGGCATCGTCAACCGCATCGTGACCGCCGAAGAGCTGGCCGCGGAAACACTGGCGGTCGCCCGGCGTATCGCCGGCAATGCCCCGATTGCAATACGCGCGGCGAAGAAGGCTCTGTCGTTCGCGATCGGCACCGATCTGAAGTCGGGACTAACCGCCGAGATCGCATACTATGATACTACGGTCGAGACCGACGACCGCCGCGAAGGCATGCTGGCCTTCAATGAAAAGCGTCCCCCCCTGTTCCACGGCCGCTGAGGGGAATGCCGGAGATGAGCGCTTCGACATTGAGCATGGACCTGGGCCGCGATTTTCCCGAAATCCGGGATGCCGTTGCCCGCATATGCACCGGGTTCCCGGGCGAATACTGGCGTCGGCTTGACGAGGCGCGCGCCTATCCCGAGGAATTCGTCGCCGCCCTGAGCGGCGCGGGGTATCTTGCCGCCCTGATCCCGCAGGAATACGGCGGCGCCGGCCTGCCATTGCGCGCCGCCGCCGTGATTCTGGAAACCATTCATGCCAGCGGGGGCAATGCCGGGGCCTGCCACGCACAGATGTATGTCATGGGCACGCTGCTGCGGCACGGAAGCGACGAACAAAAGGAACGTTATCTGCCGGCGATCGCGGCGGGCAAGTTACGTTTGCAGGCCTTCGGCGTCACCGAACCCTCCACCGGCTCCGATACCACTCAAATCAAGACGCGGGCGGAACGGGACGGTGACGGTTATGTCGTGCATGGCCAGAAAATCTGGACCAGCCGCGCCCTGCAATCCGACTTGATGCTGCTGCTGGCCAGAACGGAGCCAGCCTCCGCAACGGCTCGCCGTGCCGAAGGACTTTCGGTGTTCCTGGTCGATTTGCGCCAGGCAGTCGGCAATGGTATCGAGATTCGCCCGATCGACACGATGATCAACCACAACACCACCGAAGTGTTCATCGACGGACTGCGGATCCCGGCCGACGCGCTGATCGGGCAAGAGGGTCAGGGTTTCCGCCATATCCTCGACGGCATGAATGCCGAGCGCATCCTGATCGCCGCCGAGGCCCTGGGCGACGCGCGCTATTTCATCGATCGCGCTACGCGCTATGCCAGAGATCGCCAGGTTTTCGGGCAGCCCATAGGCGCAAATCAGGGCGTGCAGTTCCCGATCGCCCGCTGCCACGCCGAGACCGAGGCCGCCGACCTGATGGCGCGAAAGGCGTCAGCTTTGTTCGATGCCCAAGAACCGTGCGGTGCCGAAGCCAACATGGCGAAACTGCTCGCCTCCGAGGCATGCTGGCATGCGGCGGAATCCTGCTTTCAGACTTTCGGGGGCTTTGCATTCGCACGCGAATACGATATCGAGCGGAAATGGCGGGAATGCCGGCTGTTCCAGACGGCGCCCATTTCCACGAATATGATCCTGGCCTATCTTGGCCAGCATGTGCTGGGAATGCCGCGGTCCTATTGACCGCCCGGCCCCGCGGTTAAAGCCGGACCCAGCGCCCGTTCCATGTTCTGCAGGCCAGGCCGGGCACCAGACGATTACCCTCCTTGGCGGTGATCTCCTGCTGGAAGATCCGGCAGAACTGTCCAGCCTCGGTGCGCATCGTCCTGGTTACGGTCATCGTCACCGCCATCGCGCCGTCGGTCGAGCGCCATTTCGCCGATTTTCCCGACGGCATCCGTTCCAGCGTCTGTTGCTCGAGATCGTACATCGCGCGCTTGGCATTGCGGCTCATCCCCTCCAGTCCCTGCTGAATGGACACCAGTTCAACGGTTCGCGAGGGCCGATCCTGAAAACTTTCGACGCGGCGGACGAAATGCCCGATCCCGGGCACGTAGAACCATGTCCGCTTCTCGCGCCAGCGCGCGCGCGCATACCGATCGCAGGAAATCTTCACCGCGTCGAACTCGCCGAACTGCACCGAAACCTTCTCCTGCCCCTCGACCGTGCAAACCCAGTCGCGGCGAAAGAGTTGATCGTTCTTTTCGCCCTGCACCTGGATGCGCACTTCCTCGGCAATCTGCCGTCGAGTGCCGGGAATGAGTGGCCAAAGCACATCCGGCGCCACCCCAAAGGACCGAACGATCTCGCCGCGCTCGGTGCGCGTGCGAACCGTCGGCAGGACGAAGTTCCTGTAACGCTCGAACGCCGCCTTCAGATCGTTGCGCCAGAACACCTGTTCACCGTCGATACTTTCGATCGTCTCGGTGCGGCCGCTGGAATAGGTATAGGAATCGCCGACCCGGTATATCGGCAGCTCCGCGAGTGGCGGCCCCGTGTAATCGGGCGGGTCGAAGTCCTGATTCGTGCCCTCGCGAAGGGCATCGCCGGTCTTTTTCAGGATCGCCGCCAGAGATGTCCCGGCGGTGGTCCCTGCCTCTGGGATACAACCGCTCAATACCGTCAGCAAGACAGCGAAAGCAACAGCCCGTATGACGAATCGGCCGGTCAATCCAGACAAGTCCACTGCCTCGCGCGGTATCACGCTCCACCCTGAAACGCTACCGGGGCTCCGCGTACGGAGCCCCCGGTCGCCGCGACTTCACGGCATTATGCAGGCGAGACAGGACCGAGCGTCAGTACCGGAGTGCCGGCATGCTATCGGGTCCGGCGACTGCCTCGACCTTCTTTACCCAACGCCCTTCCGGCCCCGGCTCGCGGCAGGCGATACCGTAGTTTGGCTGGTTCGGCTGGGCCCCGGTGTCGACCGACCGGAACGCACGGCAGAAGCTGCCGTCATCGCGCCGGAATGTCTTGACCGGAATGATTGCGCCGCTCACGCCGGTCTGCGGATTGGCCCAGACCATGGCGACTTCGCTTTTCTTCGTCTCGAGCGCTTCCTGGAACGCCGCCTCGCGCGCCGGATCGGAAACCGCCGAAATGACGTTGACCTGTTGCGCGCCGCCGGCGTTCCCGCTCATCCGCGACTGGCCGGCATAAAAGCCGCCGCCCAGCATCAC
>JAHELM010000125.1 GCA_024644185.1 Rhodospirillales bacterium
CCGGCTGCTGTCCGGCCACCCGGATGCGGGTTTGCCCCTCGATCCTGGCCTTGTCATCCTGTCCCTTCCCGTCCGTTACCGCGGCTCCCGGCTTCGGGCAGTCAATGAAAGCGCTTTCACATTGATGAAATAAAACGTCGAAACGCCTTCCCTTGTCAACCCGGTTTGGCCATGCCGACTGTAATTAAATTATCTTCCAGAATCTTATTTCGTTGTTCCTGCTATTTTATTTTGCGGTTGTCGCGGCCAATAAAACTGGGCACGCTATGCACATGGAGACCGCAGGAGGAAGAAAGCGTTTTCGCGGAACCGGGCTGTCCGGCGAAAGTCCGGTGAAACTTTCCGACGTCGCGGCGCTGGCCGGCGTCTCTGCGGCGACGGCCAGCCGGGCCCTGAACACGCCCGGCAAGGTCAGCGATGCGATGCGGGACAAGGTCCGGGCCGCCGCCGCCACGCTCGGCTATGTTCCCGACGCGGCGGCGCGGGCGCTGGCGTCGCGCCGGTCGCGCACGATCGGCGCGGTCGTGCCGACGCTCGACAATCCGATTTTCGCGGCCGGCGTCCAGGGTCTGGAAACCCGCCTGGAGGCGCTGGGCTACGCCCTGGTGGTGGCCAGTTCGGACTATCGCGCGGAGAAGGAACTGCGCCAGACGACGACGCTGGTGGAACGCGGGGTCGAGGGGTTGATGTTTGTCGGCATCGCGCACCGGCCATCGCTCTATCGCCTGCTGGAAACCCGCGGCATACCCTATGTCAGCACCTGGTCGTTCGACCCGTCCGACCCCCATCCCGGCATCGGCTTCGACAATTTCGAGGCGGCGTCGCGGATGACCGACTACCTGCTCGGCCTCGGCCATCGCCGCTTCGCGATGATCGCCGGCATTACCCGCGACAACGATCGGGCCGCCGCCCGCCTGGCTGGCGTTCGCCATGTCCTGGCCGCGCGCGGTATCGTCCTGGAAAGCCGGAACGTGATTGAAACCCCGTATGGCGTCACCGAAGGCCGTGACGCGTTTCACACGCTGCTCGGCGGCCGTCCCGACGGGCGACCCACGGCGGTGATCTGCGGCAACGACCTGCAAGCCTTCGGCGCCCTTTTCGAGGCTGCGGCGATGGGCCTGGACGTCCCCGGCGCGCTGTCGATAACCGGTTTCGACGATTCCGTGATGTCCGGCCATATCCCGCCCGGACTGACCACCATGCATGTCCCCACCGCCGAAATGGGGCAACTGGCGGCGGATTACCTGGTCAATTGCATCGAGGGCCGCCCGGTCCGGGCAAAAACCCGCGTCGAGGTCAGGCTGGTGGTTCGCGGCTCGTCCGGTCCGGCCCCGCGATAGCGGCGCGACGCCGGCGCGTCCGCGCCGTCAGATGGTGACGGTCTTCCAGTCGTCCGTGCTGGCCGGGCAGGCACCCGAGGCAGGGACATAGTTGACCGTGAAAACGCCAGGGCGTAATTGCAGCATCGGCAATTGCGCTTCGGCGCGAAAATCAGCGCCCGGCTTCACGCATCCGGCGAGCATCAGCGCCCCAAAGAGCGCGAGCACCATCGACGATCTGTTCCTCTGCCCGAGCATGTCCCTATCGGCCTTTTTTTCGTAGCGCGTGGGCCACTATCGCGGCGCAGGGTTGCCGCCACGTTAATAATTTAGAGCATCCGAGACGATTGTCGAATCGGTGCCGGATCGGGCGGCGGGGGAGAAGAGTCGCGGGCATAGGCGGCGATGGTCACCGGGATCGTATAGGGCAGAAGGATCGTATCGAGGACCAGCGAGAACGGCCAGTCGAAGATGCCACCATGGATGAAGGTCCAGCCGGTGAAATCCTGGCGGGTGCCGATATAGATCTTGTTCTTCGGTTCGTCCTCGAAGGTGGTGGCGAGCGTGCCGCAACCCGACAGCGCCAGCAGCGCCACCGCCGCCAGCATCCTGCCCCTGCCGCCCCGCCCCGTCACTGCGCGCCACGCCGTTGTGTAGCCATGACATCCAGACTACCGCGCGACGCTTTCCGCCGGGTTAACGGGGGCGATTGACCGCGGCGCCGGCTCACCAGTAACGCAGGGCACCCTCGAACATGGCGTGCAGGTGGTCGCGGCCGATCTCCATCGGCGCGTTCTTCAGCAGCCGCTGCTGCGGCCATGTGCCCTCGATCAGCGCGGGGATGTCGCCGGTGCCGTAGCCGACCCCACCGATACCGTTGGGGATGCCTGTGGCCTTCATCAGTTCGACGATGCGCGCGCCCAGCACCTCGCCCGCATCGGCCTCGCCGGCGCCGCGAATATCGGCGCCCAGGCATCCGGCGCCGTCCAGATGGCGGTCGGGGCAGGCGTGGGCGGTGGCGCGGAAAACGGCCGGGGCGTTGACGATGACGCTCATGCCGTGCGGGACGATCGGCTCTTCGGCCGGATAGCCCGCCGGCTGGTAGTCCTTGACCAGCCCGGCCACCGCGTAGCCCATGCCATGCGGCACATGCACCCCGGAATTGCCGAAGGCGGTGCCGGCCAGGGTGGCGGCCCACATCAGCTGCTCGCGCGCCTCGCGGTCGTTCGCGTCGGCAACGCCGCGCACCATGTATCGGCCGACCAGGCGCAGCGCCTCGCGGCAGCCGACATCGCTCCACGGGTTGGCGCCCTGGCTCATCGGCCGCTGGTTCGGATGCGCCGGCCGCTGACGCCGCGTATAGGGCATGGCGGTATAGGATTCCAGCGCATGCGCGAGCACGTCGAAGGCGCTGCACGCCACCACGTTCGCCGGCAGCGTATGCGTGGTCATCGGGTCGATCAGCGCCAGGCTGGGACGCAGGCGGCGCGAGGCGATGCCGGTCTTGGCCTGCAATGCCAGCAGGTCGAACACGGCAATGCCGGTGCATTCCGATCCGGTGCCGCACGTGGTGGGACAGGCGATATGCGGCTTCAACGGCCCCGGCACCGCCCGGCCCTCGCCCACCGGCGCGTTCACATAGGCCAGGAAATCGGCGGGATACGTGGCGTAGAGATTGGCCGCCTTGGCGGTATCCATCACCGATCCGCCGCCGACCGAGATATAGCCGTCCGGCCGCGCCTCGACGGCGAAGCGGGTCGCGTGCCTGAAAGACTCGTCGGTCGGCTCGACCCGGCATTCGTCGTAGACGACAACGTCGATACCGGCGGCCGCCAGCGACCGGCGCGCCACCGTCACCGGCTCCAGCGCCGCCAGCCGCCTGTCGGTGAACAGGGCGATGCGGCGGATGCCCAGGTCGCGCGCCCGCGCGCCCGCCTCGGCCAGCACGCCCGGACCGAAGGCGATCGACGACACATCGACGGAAAAGGCGGTCTCGCCGCCGTCGGTCTGGTCGTAATACTGGTGACAGCAGGCCATGCGATCCCCCGGATTCGGTGCGCCATGAACAGCTTGTCTGTGTAGCGTGCCGACGGTCCGATGGCAACGGAGGGGGCCATCCGCGCTGGCGCACCACCACGGGCGCCGCGGGAAGGCTCGCACGGGCCCATCTCGAAGGGTCTGGCGGCTGCCCTACCGCTTGCGGCAGACCGCCTCGATCACGCCGATGCGGCCTTCGCGCAGGTTGCGGCCGAGATTGTCGAGAATCTCGGTCCAGTCGGCGCCAAGGAACAGTTCCGGGCCGAGCAGCGATTCCTCGTGACCCGGTTCGGCCCGGCGGCGCTGCAACTCGTCCGACCAGAACAGGCCGGCGGCGGTGGTATCCTGCCAGGCGAGGATCTCGAAGCCCGCCGCCTCGACCAGGCCGCGGATCTGGTCCGGGGTGGCCAGATGGCTGATTTCCGGCCGGCTGGCCCAGGGCACCGGGAAATGCGGCGCGCCGCCGGTGCCCGCCACCACGTCGTAGAAACCCAGCTTGCCGCCCGGCTTCAGGACACGGGCGATTTCGGCGTAGAACCGCGCTTTGTCGGCGATATTCATCTGCACATGCTGGGTCCAGACCATGTCGAAACCGGCATCGGCGAAGGGCATGTCCAGCGCGTCGGCGCGGCGATAGTCCAGCAGCCCGTCCAGCCGCAGCCGTTCCGCCAGCGTGCTTGCCGCCTTGACGAATTCCGCCGTCAGATCGATGCCGGTAACGCGGCAGCCATATTGCAGCGCCAGGAAGCGCGACGGCCCGCCGACGCCGCAGCCGATATCCAGCACCTTCATATCCGCGGCGATGCCCATCTGCATGGCCAGTTCGCGCGTCGCCTCATGCCCGCGCACATGCATCTCGCCCAGGCCGCGTACGTCCTGCAGGCGCAAATTGTCGGGGTCCTTGCCCTCCTCGCGCAGCGCCGCCAGGATCGAGGCGGTCAGCGCCGGCTGGGCGTAATGCACCTCGACCGGCGAGGGTTTCGCGGGCTGGGCCACGGGTGCTGGCGCGGCGGCGGGTGCCGGAACCCGTGAAGGAGCAACCGGCGGGGCATCAGCCGCCACCGCCCCCTCCGCCATCACCGGATTGCGCAGCCGGCCGACGCCCTCGATCTCCACCTCGCAAACATCGCCGGGCTTCAGGAACAGCGGCGGCGTGCGGGCATAGCCGACGCCCGGCGGCGTGCCGGTGGCGATCACGTCACCCGGTTCCAGCGTCATCGCCCGCGACCACAGGTGGATCAGTTCGGCCACGTCGAACAGCATGCTGGCGGTGCTGTCGTTCTGCACCACCTTGCCGTTGACGCGGGTGACCAGTCGCAGGCCGGTCGCGCCCGGCGGCAATTCGTTCGGGGTTACCAGATCCGGCCCGAAGGCCCCCGAGGAATCGAAATTCTTGCCGATCGTCCACTGGCTGGTCAGACGCTGAAAGTCGCGTACCGAGCCGTCGTTGAATACGGCGTAGAAGGCGACATGGTCGAGCGCCCGATCACGCGGAATGTGCCGTCCCGCCTTGCCGATCACCACCGCCCGTTCGCCCTCGTAATCGTAGGATTCGGACGCGGCGGGCCGGACCAGCGGGCGTTCGTGCCCCACCAGCGACCGCGCGCAACGGGTGAACAGCGCCGGATAGGCCGGCGGCTCACGCCCGCCCTCCCTGGCGTGTTCCGCATAGTTCAGCCCGCAGCACAGGTATTTCGGGGCGTTCCATACCGGCGGGCAATAGACGAGGCCGGCCGCCGGACGCACGGCGCCGGCGGGCGGGTCCAGCGCAATCGTGGCGATCCGGCCCATAGCGTCGCCGCCCCGCGCCAGCAGGCCGGGAATGTCGCGCGGCAACTCCGGCGCCGCCAGCGCCAGGTCGACGATATCGTCACCCCGCCGCACGCCCAGAACCGGCGCCCCGTCCTTCTCGAAAGCCAGCAGCCGCATTCCTGTTCCTTGCACGCCTGAAAGCCAGAGACCGTGCCACGCCCGGCCGCGACGGGCAAGCGGCGCGTCATTCCGCCGTCACCTCGGCCGGCGCGGCGGGGTGGATGATCTCGGGCGCCAGGTCGGCGCGGCAATCGCGCGGAATGCCGTAGAAAGTGCGGGCGATCCACAAGCTTCCGAGGACAAAAGGAAGCTCCAGGAGCGGTATGTGACCAGCGGTCCAGGGGTCGCGGCCGCCGCACAGCGGGTCTACCATGTGGCAGGCGGTGGCGCGGCGCGACTCCGGGTCCAACTGCCGGCCGTTGAGCCAATGGCCGGCGAGCCAAAGGGCGGCGACGGCCAGGACCAGAAAGCCGAACCAGAGCACGGTCCCGATCGAGTGAATTTCCCCGTCGAACAGCCCGGTGCCGACCTTCTGGAACACCGTCGCGCCGACCATGCCGCCTCCGCCGATCAGAATTCTTGCCGGCCAGCCGCCATATTTCGGCGCCGCGCGCCTGGGCCACAATTCCACCGGAATTCCAAGCACATGCAGAAATTCCCGTATCTCCGGCACCCCGGTCAGACGGGCGGTCGCGCCGTCCGCGCGATGCAGCAGCACGAGGTCGCTGGCCTCGAAGCCGGTGACGCCCGCGATTTCGGCGCGCCGCACCGTGGAGATCGGAGCGAAAAGATACCCCCGGCGCCACAGCACGGTCTCGGCGGTCACCACGATCGCCATGCCGAACGCGCGGGATGTCAGATACAGCCCACCCATGAGGGCCATGGAGAGGAACAGCATCCCCAGGATCGCCCGGCCCTCGCTCACGCTGTCTTCACCCGGGGCCGACCAGAGAAACCATGCACCGATCAATACCGCGACCGGAACGGCGATGGCAACTGCATGGCCGGCAAGCGAACCCAGTGCCTTGGGCGACGCCCAGCACACGTCCTCGCCCGGCGGCACCGCGCGCCGCAGATCGGCGGCCAGATCGTCGCGATGCGGCACCGTCGCCTCCTGCCCATTGCATGTTACGGCAGGTAATTGCGCCCCTGCCATTCAACCTCCAGTGTTATGGATGGCGGTTTAACGGCAGGTAAACGGCCTGCTATTCCCGCCGCGTCAGGGCGTAAAGGAACATGAATGCGGTACTACCTTCACTATGTTCCACTCAGGCCGCATTTCAGCAAAAACAACGGGTTGTCAGACTTTTTCGTGTCTTTTTCATGCCGATTCGCGGTAAAAGTCTGACGGTTTTTTGTGGGTGTTGCCGGATGGATTCCGGAGGGTGCGGATGATCACAGGACTGGGCTACGCGATCCTGCTTTTTGTCACGCTGGTTCTGATCCTGGGCGACCCCGCGTCGTCGCAGTTCCAGACCGTCGCGCTGATCCTGCTGTTCTGGCTGGGCTTCGTCCTGGCCGGCGGCGCCGGCGAGATGATCGAGGTGGCGCTGCGCCAGCGCGGGTGGATGCCCTGACGCCGCCTCGTCGGGGGGCCGGGGTGCGTGCCTCGAGACGGCCGCCCGGGCGGCCTCCTCGGCATGAGGAGGGCGGTTCGTGTCACCACAAACTCAAGCCTCACCCTGAGGAGGCGCATCGCGCCGTCTCGAAGCCTCATCCTGAGGAGCCGCGTCAGCGGCGTCTCGAAGGACGAGGCGTGGCCGGGGGGCCTCCTCGGCATGAGGAGGGCGGTTCGTGTCACCACAAACTCAAGCCTCACCCTGAGGAGGCGCATCGCGCCGTC
>JAHELM010000126.1 GCA_024644185.1 Rhodospirillales bacterium
CGGGGCGGCAAAATGGGCCGGGGCGCCCTCGTCCAGCATGCGGCGCAGGTTGCGGTCGAGCCGCGCCGCCAGCGCCGCCCGCAGATCCACCCGCTGCAATCCGGCGCGTCCGGCAACCCCGGCGAGAAACGGGCCCAGCCAGTCGTCCATCGTCGCCAGCAGCGCCGTATCCGCCAGATCGGGCCAGGCGAGGCCCCGGTATGCCAGATCGCGCAGCAGCATCACCCGGGCCTGAAACTGCCGGTCGGCCGGACGCCAGGGCAGGGCCTCCGCCCCCATCCGCCCGATGCCCGCCAGCAGCGCCGCCCGCAGCGCCTCCGCCGGCGGTTCCGCCAGCTTCTCTTCCCTCAGCACGATGGCGCCCAGACGGCGGCGGCGGGCCGCGATCACCTTGTCCTGGCGCGGTTCCCAGGCAACCTCGTCGGAGTCCTCGATATCGCGATGGAACAGCGTTTCGATGCGCGACGCCGCCAGCGGGGCGGCGAGATGGATGCGGGCATCGGCCTCGCCGCCGCCCAGCGCCGCGACGGCCAGCCAGTCCTCGGCCCGCAGCGGGTCGCCCTCGGGCAGCACGGCCCCGCGCCCGTTGCGCATCAGATACCGCCCGCCCTCGCCACGCCGGCGCGCCACCCGGTCGGGATAGGCCAGCGCCAGCAACTCGCCGGCGGAACCGTCGTCGCGGCCGTCCCGGTCGATCTTCAGGCGCCGGCGCAGATCGGTCGCCGCCTGGCGCGCATGCTCCAGCGCGCCGCGGCGGATTCCGGGATCGGATTTCCGCCCCCCCAACGCCTCCAGCCGCGTGCGCAGATCGGCGTCGCGCCCGTTCTCGCCAGCCAGGATATCGCGCTCCTCCAGCAGGGCGGCGATATCGCAGGCCAGCGCCCCGTGCCCGCCGTCACGGCCCTTCAGCAGCATATGCGCCAGCCGCGGATGGATCGGCAGGCGGCCCATCGCGGTGCCGTGATGGGTGATGCGCCCGGCATGGTCGATCGCGCCCAGCTCGGCCAGAAGCTCGCGGGCCTCGGCATGGGCGGCGGCCGGCACCGGATCCAGCCAGCGCAGCGCCGCCGGGTCGGCGACGCCCCAGCGCGCCAGATCCAGCGCCAGCGGCGCCAGATCGGCGACCAGGATTTCCGGGGTCTCGAAATCCGCCAGCGCCTGTGTCTCGGCCTCCGGCCACAGCCGCCAGCACAGACCCGGCTCCAGCCGCCCGGCGCGGCCCCGGCGCTGCTCGGCGGCGGCGGCGCTGATACGCCGGGTTTCCAGCCGCGTCATGCCGGATGCCGGGTCGAAGCGGGCGACCCGGCGATAGCCGCAATCGATGACCATGCGCACGCCCTCGATGGTCAGGCTGGTCTCGGCGATGTCCGTGGCCAGCACCACCTTGCGCGTGCCGGGCGGCGGCGTCCGCACCGCGGCGTCCTGCGCGGCTTGCGACAGGGCGCCGTAGAGCGGCGCGATAAGGGTCCCGGATGGCAGGCCGGCCTCGCCCAGCTGGGTCTCCACCCGGCGGATCTCGCGCTCGCCCGGCAGGAACACCAGGATGCTGCCGGTCTCCTCGCGCAGCGCCTGGCGCACGGCGCCGGCAACCGCCCGTTCCAGGTCGCGCGGCCCCGGCCGCGGCAGATGGCGGGTCTCGACGGGGAAGGCACGGCCACGACTCTCGACGATCGGGGCGCCGTCCAGAAGGGCCGCGACACGGCCCCCGTCCAGCGTCGCCGACATCACGACCAGCCGCAGATCGGGACGCAGCGCGCCGCGTCCCTCCAGCGCCAGCGCCAGCCCCAGATCGGTATGGATGCCGCGCTCGTGGAATTCGTCGAACAGGATGGCGCCGACGCCGGTCAGTTCCGGGTCGTCGATCAGCCGCCGGGTCAGGATGCCCTCGGTCACCACCTCGATGCGGGTGCGCGCCGACACGCGCCGATCCATGCGCACCCGATAGCCGACGGTCTCGCCGACCTCCTCGCCCAGCAGGGCGGCCATGCGCCGCGCCGCCATGCGCGCGGCCAGCCGGCGCGGCTCCAGCATCAGGATGGTCCGGCCGGCAAGCCAGTCCTCGTCGAGCAGCGCCAGCGGCACCAGCGTCGTCTTGCCGGCGCCGGGCGGTGCCTGCAACACCGCGACGCCGGCCCCCGCCAGCGCCTGGCGCAGTTCGGGCAGGACATCCTCGACCGGCAGGCCGGTGTCCGGGAAGCGGGGCGGGGCGACGGTCATGCAGGAGACGTTCCGGAATTCGGCGCCGTTCGGGTGCGGGCGATCCCGACAAGAGAAGCAGGAAGCGGCCATCCGGGCAAGCGCGGCGATGAACAAATCGCCATTGCAGGGTTTTCATTCGCGATCCAGCCGGCGGTTAACCATGCCGGCGCATTCTCTCCATCGGCGGTCAGGGATGATCGCCAACTCCGTAAACTTCCTTATGTATCGAAAGGGTCAAGTCGATGAAGACGCAGTGGATCGTTCCCGCCATGCTGGGTATCGCCCTGCTGAGCGCGCCAGTCCTGGCCGCGACCAAGAAGCCAGGGAACGAGTTTTCCGAGAAGAAGCCGATTCTTCAATATGCGGCGATGACCTCGGCCGAGAAATGCACGGCCCTGGAGAACCAGTTCGACTCCGCCATCAAGACCCATGACGCCGTCGCCAAGGCCGCCGAGGCGAAACAGCTGCGCACGGACGGCGGCAGCCTCTGTGCAACCGGCAAGGCGCCTGACGGCGTCAAGAAGCTGGAGACGGCCATCAAGGCCCTTGGTCTGAAGCCCAGCGCCTGACCAGGAACTCGCCGGTCCCCCCCGGACCGGCCGGGAGCGCGGTCGATCACCCCCCGTGTCGACCGCGCTCCCGCCTCCTGCCCGCCCGGCGCGAAGATGAACGCGATGTAATCCATGCGTCATCGGCATGTCAGCCGGGTCCGGGCATACTCCACATCGTTACGGCTCGTTGCCAGCCGGGAGCGCGATCATTCCCCCCCGATCGCGCTCCTTTTTTTGCCCGCCCTCCGGCTGTTTTTTTGCCCGCCCTCCGGCTGGCCGGCGCTGCATTACAGCGAGTTCATCGTCCTGTAACGGTAATGGTCGGCGGCAGTCCCTACATCGGCATGAGACAACATCGGCATGAGACAACATCGGCATGAGACAACGGCATGGGCAGTCGCCCGCGCCATCGGGATCGACACGATCCAAATCCAATCAGGAGACGGCAATGGTCAGCACACTGAATCGCGACGCCGCCCGGCTCGGCCTGCGAAAGCTGGGCGCGGGAATCGTTCTGGGATCGCTCATCGCATGGAGCGGCGTGGCGGGCGCGGCGCCGGCGCCCGAGAGTTTCTCGGGGCTGGCGAAGACGGTGGCGCCGGCG
The DNA here is from genome assembly GCA_024644185.1 of Rhodospirillales bacterium. Lineage (GTDB taxonomy): Bacteria > Pseudomonadota > Alphaproteobacteria > UBA8366 > JADFVY01 > JAHELM01. The sequence continues at coordinate 3,355 of JAHELM010000126.1, forward strand.
GTGGTCAACATCGCCGCCGCGCACAAGAATGGCGGGCCGGCGGCGGACGTCCCGGACATGCCGTTCAGCTTCCCGCCCGGTTCGCCCTTCGAGAAGTTCTTCAAGGAATTCCAGGACCGCGCCGGCCGCGGCGGCGGCCAGCAGCATGCGCCCGGCGCGACCGCGCTGGGATCCGGCTTCATCGTCGACCCGGAAGGCTATGTGGTCACCAACAATCACGTCATCGACGGCGCCAGCACGATCACGGTGCGGCTGGACGACGACAAGCAGTACCCGGCGAAACTGATCGGCACCGATCCGGACACCGACCTGGCGCTGCTGAAGATCGAAGCCGGCCATCCCCTGCCCAGCGTCCGCTTCGGCGATTCCGACAAGGCCGAGGTCGGCGACTGGGTTCTGGCCGTCGGCAATCCCTTCGGGCTTGGCGGCACGGTAACGGCGGGGATCATCTCGGCCCGCAACCGCAACATCCAGGCCGGGCCCTATGACGATTTCCTGCAGATCGACGCGCCGATCAACCGCGGCAATTCCGGCGGCCCGCTGTTCGGCATGGATGGCAGCGTCATCGGCATCAATGCGGCGATCTATTCGCCGAACGGCGGCAGCGTCGGCATCGGCTTCTCGATCCCGTCGAATCTGGCCAAGACCGTGGTCGCCCAGCTGCGCGCCACCGGCAAGGTCGAACGCGGCTGGCTGGGCGTGCATATCCAGCCGGTAACCGCCGAGATCGCCAGTGCGCTGGGCCTGGCCTCGGAAGGCGGCGCCCTGGTCACCGAGATCACGCCCGACAGTCCGGCGGCGAAAGCCGGCTTGCGGCAGGGCGATGCGATTCTGGGTTTTGCCGGACAGGACATCGCCGATCCGCGCGAACTGGCCCGCCAGGTCGGCATGGTGCCGGCCGGCAAGACCGTGGCGATGAAGGTCTGGCGCGACGGCAAGGCGGCGGAACTGAACGTCGTTCTCGGCTTGCAGCCGACGCAGCAGACGGCCGCGGCGACCGAAGCGGCGCCGGCGCAGGGCGGCAGCGTCCATTCCGACGCCCTCGGCCTCGATCTGGTGGCATTGACCCCGGACCGGCGGGCCGAACTGGGCATCGCCGATGGCATCGACGGCGTCATCGTCGTCGATGTCGGGGCGGGGCCGGCGCAGGACCAGGGGCTGCGGCCCGGCGACATCATCCGCCAGATCGCCAGCCAGACGGTCACCGCCCCCGAACAGATCGACGCGCTGGTGTCGAAGGCCCGATCGGCGGGTGCCAGGGCGGTGCTGCTGATGGTCAATCGTGGCGGCAGCGACCTGTTCGTCGGGCTCAAGCTCGGGGTCGCCTGAACGGGTCGGCGGCGGGACGGGTCGGGCCGTCCCGCCGCGCCATTTGGCTTTGACGCCGGATATCCCATATAACGACGACACATCGGGGCACCGGATTGCGGCGCCCGAGGAATGCGGAACAATGCGTATCCTGGTAATCGAGGACGACGACAAGACGGCCGAATACATCGTCAAGGGCCTGACCGAGAGCGGCATGGTGGCCGATCGGGTGGCCGATGGCCGTGACGGGCTGCACATGGCGACCGGCGGGCAATACGACGCGGTGGTGGTCGACCGCATGTTGCCGGGACTGGACGGGCTGGCCATCGTCCGGGCGTTGCGCGCGGCCGAGATTCCGGTGCCGGTGCTGATCGTCAGCGCGCTGGCGCATGTGGACGAGCGGGTGACCGGCCTGCGCGCCGGCGGCGACGATTATCTGACCAAGCCTTTCGCGTTCTCGGAATTGCAGGCCCGGCTGGAGGCGCTGTTGCGCCGCCCGCCCGCGTTCCAGCAGCAGACGGCGTTGCAGGTTGGCGATCTGCGCATGGACCTGCTGGCGCGCAAGGTGAACCGGGGCGGCCGGCCGATCGACCTCAGACCGCAGGAATACAAGCTGCTGGAATACCTGATGCAGAACGCCGACAAGGTGGTCACGCGGACCATGCTGTTCGAGGGGGTGTGGGATTTCCACTTCGATCCCCAGACCAACGTGGTGGACGTCCATATCAGCCGGCTGCGCCAGAAGATCGACAAGGGCTTCGACAAGCCGCTGATCCACACGCATCGCGGGGGTGGCTATTGCATCCGTGCTGACGATTAGCACCCGGCTTTTCCGCACTTCGATCTTCCAGATCGCCCTGCTGTACCTGCTGTTGTTCAGCGTGACGGCGGGCGGCCTGCTGATGTTCATCTACTGGTCCACCTCGGGTCTGATCGACCGCCAGATGGCCGAGACCGTGCAGGCAGAAATCCGCGGCCTGGCCGAACAGTACCGGGCCGAGGGCGTCGGGCGGCTGATCGATGTCATCCGCGAGCGCAGCGGCCCGCGCGGCGACCCCCAGAACGTCTACCTGCTGGTCGATACGACGTTGCAGCCGCTGGCCGGCAACCTGCAACACTGGCCCGACGCCTTGCCGGGCGAGGACGGCTGGGTGGAAATGCGGCTGAAGCGCGGCGACCATCCGCAGGTGCCCGCGCATGTCATCCGGGCCCGCGTTTTCGAATTGCCGGACGGATCGCATCTTCTGGTCGGCCGCGATACCGAGGAGCGCGGGGATTTCCGGCAGATCATGCTGAATTCCCTCGCCTGGGCGGCGCTGCCCGCCGTTGCCCTGGGCCTGCTCGGCGGCATTCTTCTGGGCCGCTATGCGCTGCACCGCGTCGACGCCGTCCGCGAGACCAGCCAGCAGATCATGCGCGGCGACCTCAGCCGCCGCATGCCGGTCTCGGGCAGCGGCGACGAGTTCGACCGCCTGGCCAGCACCATCAACGAGATGCTGGACCAGATCGACAAGCTGATGGCCGGGATGCGCGCGGTGACCGACAGCCTGGCGCACGATCTGCGCAGCCCGCTGACCCGCGCCAAGGGCGGCATCGAAATGGCGCTGCGCCGAAGCGGCGACGCCGAATCCTCGCGCGAGGCGCTGGAACAGACCAACGCCGAGCTGGACACCATCCTGCGCACCTTCGAGGCGCTGATCAACATCGCCCGCGCCGAGGCCGGCATGAACCGGCTGGCCCTGGCGCCGCTCGATATTTCCGTGCTTGCCGGCGACCTGGCCGAGCTCTACGAGCCGATCGCCGAGGATTCCGGGCTCGCGCTGGACGCGGCGATCGCGCCCGGTCTGGTCGTCGCCGGGCATCGCGAGCTGCTTGGCCAGGCCCTCGCCAATCTGCTGGAAAACGCCATAAAGTACACGCCGCGCGGCGGCCGCATCGGCGTGTCCCTGTCGCGTGCCGCCGACCGCATCCTTCTGGTGGTCGCCGACACCGGCCCCGGCATCCCGCCCGAGGATTACGAGCATGTCCAGCAGCGCTTCGTCCGGCTGGACGCCAGCCGCGGCACGCCCGGCAGCGGCCTCGGCCTCAGCCTGGTCGCCGCCGTCGCCCGGCTGCACGACGCGACGCTGGAACTGGCCGACAACGCGCCCGGCCTGAAGGTGACGATCGACCTGCCGCCGGGGTGAGGCGGGGGCGGATCCGGTTCAGCCCCGCTTCTTCAATGCCTCGGCGAAGGCGGCGGCAAAGGCGCCGCCGCCGGCATCGGGCTTCGGACCCGGTTTAGGACCCGGTTTCGGACCGGATTTCG
>JAHELM010000127.1 GCA_024644185.1 Rhodospirillales bacterium
CCGTTGCCATTCCCGTCGCCATTCCCGTCGCCGTTGCCGTTCCCGTTACCGTTGCCGACTTCGACCGTCGTGCTGAATGTGACCGATATGTTGAGAATCATTCCGTTCGGCAGGATAAAACCACCCCGCAGCCGGGCCAGCTCCGCGGCGCTGATGGGAACGAGGCCCTCGAAGGAAGTTCTGCCCTCTCCCGCAAGCGCGCCCACGGGCAACGCGGCTCCGCACATCGCCAGCGCCCCCGCCGCGACAAGTGTGTTTCGCAAGACACTCGGCGCCGGATCGCAAATCTGGTTGCCTATCTTCCGCTTCATGCTGCTTCTCCTAAAACTCGTTCAGACCGGGCAGGGTCAGGGCGAAATGCCCGAGACCCTCGCGCATCAGCGCGCTTCCCATCGGCGCCTTGGTCCGCACCTGCCACTCCGCTTCATCGTTGAACAGCGTCCGGGCGATATCGGTATTGTCCAGGATGACAAAGAGAATGCCGTTCGAATCCCGGTCGAATTCAGCGCGGGAAATAACCCTGTTTCCCAGCGCCGGATCGGCGAGCAGCACGCCGTTTGCGTCCACGCCCTTCACGATGACGAAATGCAGATATCCATGGGTATTCATCAGGCTGATCGCCGGAATGCCATTCTCGGCCAGCTTGTCCAGGCCGACGCGGTATCCGTTCGCACGAATGCTCCGGCGTTCCAGATAGCTTTTCATGTCGAGCAGCGAGAACCCCTCCTTGCGGATCTTGTTCTGGTCGCCGCGTTCGAACATGTCCTGGAAGACCTCCTGCTCGGTCGTCGACTGGCCATAGTAATATGTCAGCAGCGTCGCCAGCGCCGCCGATCCGCAACTGAAGTCGTAGCGCTGCCGGACCACCTTGTCGAAACGTGCCTCGCGCACGCTGACCACCGTCACATTGAAACTTCCCCCGGTGCCCGTAATCGACACGCTGCCGGCGATGGCTGTTCCACCCGCCATGCCAGGCACGGCAGCGGCGATCAGGACGATGCAGGCCTTGACGATGTGCCGGAAGATCATGTCTTCCCCCTTTTCCCTGACGCCTGGCCTATTGCGGCGCCGGCAGCGCATCCTGGTAGACGTTCACATTGACGATGACGCCGTTCTGGATGATCGCCTGATTGCCGTTATTCTGGATGACGTTGACGATTCCCGAAGCCCCCGTGAAGGCGCCGTCCGAAATCGCGTTGTTCATTTCGGCCCCGTCCACGCTGGTCTTGCCGCCGTCGATCCTGGCTTCCATCTCGAAGTCGTCGACCACGCCGCGAGCCCGTTCTCCGTTGAGTTCCTCCGCGCTGACCGCCGGCCAGACGATACCGCCGCTATCGGCTGCGAGACCTGGCGAGGCACCTGCCCAGCCCAGAATCCCCGCAAGCACGGTGCCGGCGACAAGCGATGTTCGAATAGATGTCCTCATGACGCTCTCCTGAATGCCTTGCCTGGGTACCGGGTCCCCTCGTCGCCGCGAAGCGGACAGGGGTGCTGGCGGGCGCCGAAGCGCCCGCCAGGCCCATACCCGAGACTCAGAAGTTGGCGGTGACCGAAATCGCGGACTGAATGGCGTTGTTGCTGCCATTGTTCTGCTGCACCGTCATCATGCCCGACGCCCCGGCAAACGAAGCGTCGACGGCATTGGCGTAGCCCGGATCGGCGGAGGTCGCGTTGACCGTCGTCGTATTCCCCGATACCGACGCGGACAGCATGGCCAGGGAAGCCGCCGGCCCAAAACCGCCGCCGCCGTTGAGATCGGCCGCAACCGCGTTGGAAGCGCCCATGACGTTGTTGTCGCCATTATTCTGCTGAACCGTCATGACACCCGCGGCGTCGTTGAACGAGCCGCCGGCGACGCTGTTCACGCGATCGGTATTCTGGTGATCCTCGGCGGAGTTGCCATGGACACCTGCCATGCCGCCGGCCATGTTCATGGCCATATAGGCGTTGGCGTCGCTACCGTTGTCGGAATTGGCGACGACCGCATTGGCGACACCCATCACGTTGTTGTTGCCGTTGTTCTGCTGCACCGAGATCACACCCTCGGCGCCCGCGAAGGACGGATCGATGGTGTTGTCACGGTTGGCGCCGCTGTACTCTCTGGCATAATTTCCGGCCGCAATGCCAAGGGTACCGGCCAGCGACATCGCGCTGTCGGTCTTGTCGCCGCTGCCAAGATCGGCGACGACGGTGGATGCGGCACCGATCACGTTGTTGTCGCCGTTGTTCTGCTGAACCGTGGCGATACCGGCATAGCCGTTGAACGAATCCACGATCGAATTCGCGCGGTGGATCGGACCTTCACCGCTGGGCGGGGGCGAGCTGGGGAATCCCCATTCGGCGCCCGCGTTCTCGACCGAACCGCCGACCGTGACCGCGATCTGCCTGACGTCGTCGTCACCGTTGAGGTCTTCGACCGCGCCGGTGTCGATATTGGCCTGTACGGCAGTGGCGGCACCCATGACGTTGTTGCTGCCATTGTTCTGCTGCACGGTCGCAATGCCTTCGGCGTCGGTGAACGAGCCGGCGATGGCGTTGTTGCGCAGGCCGGTAACCGGCCCACCTTCGCCGTCGCTATCGATGTCGAAGGCTTCGGCATCGGCAACCGTCCCCATGGTCGCGGCAAGCTGTTCGACGGTGTTGTTCAGCGGGTCGCCCAGGCCCTCGCCGATATTCGCCGCGACCGCGGTGGCCGCGCCGAGCACGTTCGCATCGCCGTTGTTCTGCTGAACGGTGGCGACACCCGAGAACCCGGCGAACGAATTGTCTATCAGGTTGTCACGGGACACGCCCATATCCAGCGTGTACTGGTCGGGTCCGACCGATCCGATGGTCAGTGCCATCTGGCCGACCCAGCCGCTGCCGACATTGCCCGCCGCGGCCGTCGCCGATGAGATGGCGTTGCCGTTGCCGTTGTTCTGCTGCACGGTAACAATGCCCGATGCATCCTCGAACGCCGGATCGATCGTGTTGTTGCGGACCGAGCCGTCGTCGTTGACCGCCTCGTACCAGCCCCAGCCGGTCTGGTCGCCGGTCGCGCCATGTGTCACGGCGAACTGCCCGACATCGCCGCCACCACCAAGATCGGTATGGACGGCCGTGGCCGCGCCGATCTCGTTGTTGTCGCCGTTGTTCTGCTGAACGGTAGCGACACCCGAATATCCATTGAAGCTGTCTTCGATCAGGTTGTGCCGGTCACCGCCCTCGTCGGCGCTCAGATTGTGCCAGGTATGCGAACCGACATAGGCACCGGTCATGACCAACCCACCGCCGGCAACGTTTGCCTGAACCGCGGTCGCGGCCTGAATCGCATTGCTGCTGCCGTTGTTCTGCTGCACATGCGCGATGCCGGATGCGCCGTCATAGCTTCCGCCCGTCACGTCATTGCCGCGGAAGCTTCCAAAATCCTTTGCCTCGTTGAACTCGACGGTCTCGCCAGACTCGATGACCTGGCCGTCTCCGTCATAGGTCGCGTTGATCAGGGCTGTCGCACCGGGCAACCCGTCCGCGGAAGCCGGCGCCGGCAGGCCAAGCAGGAGCGCAAAGGCCGAGACGCCACTGAGAAGTATCGTCTTGTACATTTCTTGTCCCCCATGAGAATCAGGTGGCATATGGCGTCGCCAGACCCGGCAATGGGTTTCCCGGCGTCCACCGCGGGATCGATCGCGCCATCCGGGTTGACCGACCTCGACATCGAATGACGGCGCAATCCGTGTGCCGCGCCGGGCCATTCCATTCACCCCGTTGTTTTTGAACGATAATATTCCGTCCCGTGCATTCCGCGCGCTGTCCGGGCCTGTATACGGGTGGCTCGGCAGGGAGACATATTGTCTACATCCTGACCATTACCGCGACGGTGCGCCCTTCGGAGTTGGCATGAGGTTTGAGTCCCTGAACGGGCGAACCCGAACCGAAGGAGGAGTCCGATGGCTGCCTTGCTCCGTCGCGCCTGCGTTCTCTTGGCCGCATGTCTCGGCTTTTCCGCAACCGCCGGGGCGGCGGATCCGCACGGGAATTTCGCCGTCAGGGGAGTCGGCCTCGAGACCTGCGGCACGTTTACCGCCGAACGCCCGAAACAGGCGGCTTTCCACCAGTTGACGCTGAGTTGGCTGAATGGCTATCTGTCGGCCTACAATCAGATCGCGCCCGACACTTACGACGTGACCGCCGCGGCCAGCCTTGACAACCTGGACGCGCGTCTGGCCGATTACTGCGCGGCAAATCCGGATCAATCCCTTGCCTTTGCCGCAATCGCGGTTGCAAGCGTTCTCGATCCGGCGCGGATCAAGGCGAGACCGGGCGCCCCGGCCACCGAACCCCAGGTCGATTCCGGGACATTGCAACGCATCCAGCAGGCGCTCAAGGCGCGAGGCCATTATACGGGCACTGTCGATGGAAAATTCGGACCGGGCACCCGGTCGGCCCTGGAGGCCTTCCAGCGCGACGCCGGACTTCCGGTAACCCGCGTTCCCGACGCCCTGACGCTGGCCCGCCTGTTCCAATGACGGTCGGTGCAGACGATATGTCCAGCCGAAAGACATTCTGTCGCCAGCCGAAGACATCCTGTCGCCAAACAGCTACTGCATGGTGCCGGTTATGTTGCTAGTCAGATTGGTTCCCAGGCCGCCGTCGAACGATACGGTCGCACCCGGCTTCGGCGGCTTCAATTCGTCCCACAGGATGACCGCAAGCTGGTCGCTTTCGGTCGCGGAAATCTCACCGGAATCGAGCCCGGCACCGCGATTCTTGGCGAGTTCCTGCGGGCTTACCGGCGCCGCGCCGGCAGCGAAGTCAATAACACCGCCGGCGACGGCCTGCTCGGCATGCGCCAGTCCGGCGGCGCCGGTTGCGAACATGATCCCAAAGAACGCCACGCACAAACCGCGCGTCGTCTGGGAGATCACAAAGGATCTTCGCCGAATCATCGGGCGTATCCTCTTCGTTGACTTCCCTTGTACGGGGCAAATTCCATACCAAACAGCGGGATATCCTTGTCTGCCGACCCCCAAGGCGCGAAAAACCCGGCGCCGCCTTGCCCGGCGCGTGCGGTCGCCGCGCGGCCGCCAATCGTCGAATTCCGGGTCGACCCGGTTCTTTTCCCGACATTTTAGGCGGATTTGTGATACTGTGGACGGCGCTGGCTGGGGAGGCTGGCAGACACCCGATGCATAGACACCGATCCGATGATTCGGCGGGCCTTGACGTGGTGGTCACTGGCGACACACACAGAAACGCTTCGCTGCACATTGCGCGCGCGGACATGGTTCGGCAGGGCGCGGCGGTGCTTGCCGACCTGCTGTTGCCGGCCTGTCTCAGGCATCCCGACGTGGCCGAGCAGGTCCGCAAATGCCTGGCGGCACGCGAGACGGGCCCCGCCCTTACCGTAGCGTCCGAACCGGTCATGGTGGGCAACTGCGCCGCGATGCATTCCGTATTCCATTCGATCCGGCGGTTTGCCGCAACCGACGCGCCGATTCTGGTAACCGGCGAGAGCGGGACCGGCAAGGAACTTGCCGCGCGCGCCATCCATGAGCGATCCGATTTCCGCCACGGCCCGTTCGTGGCGGTGAATTGCGGCGGGCTGCCGGCCAACCTGGTTGCGTCCGAATTGTTCGGGCACGAAAAGGGCGCATTCACGGGCGCGCTGAACCGGCGCATCGGCCATATCGAACTGGCCGGTGCCGGCACCCTGTTCCTCGACGAAATCGGCGACCTTCCGCTGGATCTGCAAGCCAACTTCCTGCGCTGCCTGGAAACCAAGACGATCGAACGGGTGGGCGGCAACACGATGATCCCCGTCAATATCCGGATCGTCGCCGCAACCAATGTCGATCTCGAGGACGCGGTCAACCGCGGACAATTCCGCCATGACCTGTATTTCCGGCTGAACGTATTGCGGATTCATCTGCCGCCGCTTCGCGAACGCACCGCCGATATCGAACTCCTCGTCCGCTTCTTCATCCAGCGCATGGCGGCCGAAATGGGACTTGCCGAACGTCAGGTGACCGCGCGCGCCATCGAAGCGCTGAAAGCCTATTCATGGCCCGGCAACATTCGCGAACTGATCAGCAATATCCGCCGTGCGCTGGTCATGGCCGAAAGGGAAATGCTGGATATCCCCGATCTGGCTCTCGATGGCCCGGTCGTGCGGTGCGGGACGCGGTCGGTCGGCATGGCGGAATTCCATGAGGCGCCACCCGCCGCGCCCCGGTCGGAACCCCTGCTGAAGGTTCGCGATCATGCCGAGGCCGAAGCGATCGTCGCCGCGCTGGAACGCAATCGCTACAATGTCAGCAAGGCCGCCCGCGACCTGGGCATCGCCCGCGCCACCATCTACAAACGCATGGTCAAGCTGGGCATAGAGCGCTGACGGCGGCGCGCCCGGGCCGCGCAATCAGCCGTCGGCGGCGGGGTCCTGGGCGATGACGGCGGGGTGCGCGCGGCCGATCTGGCGTTCGCGCCAGATGACATAGGCGCCCCCGGCGACGATCATCGTCGCGCCGGTGATCGTCCAGGCATCCGGCAGGTCGCCGAAGACAACGAAACCGATCGCCGTCGCCCAGACCAGCATCATGTAATTGAACGGCTGCAGCAGCGAGGCCGGCGCGAATTCCAGTGCCTTGATCAGCATCAGATGACCGGCGATGCCGGTGGTCGACAGAATCGCCAGCAAGGTCCAGCCGTGCGCGTCCGGCGTCCGCCAGACCGGCACGCCGACCAGGCTGGCCGCCACCCCGCCGACGACCCCCATGTACAGCAGGCTGGTCTCGAACCGGTCGTGGAAGCTGACCAGCCGCGTCAGCAGATTGTAGACGGCAAAGCCAACCGCCGCCGATACGGTCAACAGGGCCGCCGGATGAAACACGCCAAGCCCCGGCCGGATGATCACCAGCGCGCCCAGGAATCCGATGCCGACACCCAGCCAGCGGCGCCAGCCGACATGCTCGCCCAGGATCGGCACCGCCAGC
>JAHELM010000128.1 GCA_024644185.1 Rhodospirillales bacterium
CGCGGTGCGCACGACGGTCGGCCTCAGCGACGTCTCGACCCTGGGCAAGATCGCCGTACAGGGGCCGGATGCGGGCGAATTCCTGAACCGTGTCTATGTCAACGCTTTCGCCAAGATGCCGGTGGGCCGGGCGCGCTATGGCATCATGCTTCGCGACGACGGTATCGTCATGGATGACGGCACCACCTGGCGCCTGTCCGAGACCGATTTCTTCATGACCACCACCACCGCCAACGCCGCCAAGATCATGGCCTGGCTGGAGCAGTTGCTGGATACGCGCTGGCCGGATCTGAAAGTCCGCGTCAGTTCCGTATCGGAACAATGGGCCGGCATCGCCGTTGCCGGGCCGCTGGCGCGCGAGGTTCTGGCCGGCATTACCGAGGGGATCGATTTCTCCAACGAGGCTTTTCCCTTCATGGGCGTGCGCGAGGGCCGACTGGCCGGCGCGCCCTGCCGCATTGCCCGGATCAGCTTCTCCGGCGAAATGGCATTCGAGGTCTATGTCCCCGCCGATTACGGCACCGCGGCGCAGGATGCGCTGTGGCAGGCCGCGAAGGCCCGCGGCGGCGTGCTCTACGGCCTCGAGGCCCTGGGTGCGCTGCGCATCGAAAAGGGCCATGTGGCGGGCCAGGAACTGGACGGCCGCACGACGCTGGAAGATCTGTGCCTCGACAAGATGGCCTCGACCCAGAAGCCTTATATCGGTGGCGTGTTGCGCAAGCGCGAGGGCCTGATGGACCCGGACCGGCCGCGCCTGGTCGGGCTGATCCCGAAGGACCGGAGCAAGCGGCTGTTCGGTGGCGCCATCCTGTGCGCACCGGGCAAGGTGTCGGGCCATGGCGACGGCTGGGTGACCTCCGTCACCTTCTGCCCGGAGCTCGGCCACTGGGTCGGCCTCGGCCTGATCCGCGGCGGGTTGGCCGCCTGGGAAGGCAGGACCGCCATCGCCGCCGACCCGACGCGCAGCGGCGATACCGAAGTCGAAATCGTCTCCAACCACTTCATCGACCCGGACGGGAGCAGGATGCATGGCTGAGCGCGTTTCCGCCCTTAAATCGCATTTCCACACCGGTCAGTTCGGCGATATCGGGCCGGATGGCCCGCGGCTGCGCCTGTCCGAACTTCGCGCGCCGGTGCTGTGGCAGGTCGCCGCCTGGCCGGACACGCTGCCGGAAGTCGCGGCCAGCCTGGCGAAGCAGATTGGCGCCAGGGCCGCGCCCGGGCCGCTGCGCGCGGCCACCGGGCCGAAGGGTACGCTGCTGCGCATCCAGCCGCTGGTGTTCTGGCTGACCGGAATCGACCAGGCGACCGCCAAACAGGCCGCCGACATCGCCCCGGCCACGGGCACCGCCTTGGACCTGTCGCATAGCCGCACGGTAATCCGCATCGAGGGCCCGCGCGCCCGCGATCTGCTGGCCCGCGGCGTCATGTTCGACCTGCGCGACCAGGCCCTGCCCGAGGGCGCCTGCGCCACGGGCGCCATCCACCATGTGGGCGTGTTCCTGCATCGCCGGGATGGCGGCTACGACCTTTACGTTCCGCGCGGTTTCGCCGTCACCATCTGGGAATGGGCCACCGAGACCGCCGCCCAGTGGGGCTGCGAGGTTCGGGGGTAGGTCCGGTCCGGCTCGTTCCACCGGCGGCATGCGGGAGGTCGGGGTCTGGTGTTTCCAGGCGCTTATTCCGCCACCTGTAACAAGCAGCGGACGCGCCTGTTCACCCGCGCATCCGCTTGCCCTCGGGATCGAATAGCGGGGCGGCGAGGCGTTTGGCCTTGCGGCGATCGCCAAGGATCTCGATCTCGAATTCCTCGGCCTCGGCAATCCCCTTCGGAACATAGCCCAGGGCCACGGACGTCCGCGCCCCATGGGCATAGCCGCCCGAGGTGACCCAGCCGACCACCTTGCCGCCGTGCCAGATCGGCTCGTCGCCGATCGGATCGGAATCGTCGGCATCGACCGCAAAGCTGCACAGCCGCAGCTTGCCGCCCGTGTGCCGTTCGGACAGCGCCGCCGCCTTGCCGATGAACTCCGCCGGCTTGTCATAGACGACGAAGCGGTCCAGCCCGGCCTCGACCGGCCCGTAGATCGGCCGGTATTCCCGCGCCCAGGAGCCGTAGCCCTTCTCAAGCCGCAGGCTGTTCAGCGCCCGCCCGCCGAACTGGCCGAGGCCCAGCGACACGCCTTCCCGCAGCAGCAGTTCGAACAGGGTGCGCTGGAATTCCGGCAGGCACCAGATCTCGTAGCCGAGATCGCCGGTATAGGACACGCGGCCGACCCGGCAGGGAACCGGACCCAGGTCCATCTCGCGGATATCCATGAAACGGAATGCCGCGCCCGACACATCCTCCGCCGTCAGCCTTGCCAACAGCTCGCGCGATTTCGGCCCGGCGATCGCCAGCCCGACCAGGCCGAGGCCGTGGGCATGGACGCGCACCGAACCGTCCGCCGGCAGATGCGACTGGAACCAGCGCATATGGTAATTTTCGGCAAGGCCGGAGCCGACGATGAAGTACCGGTCGCCCCCCATGTTCGCCAGCGAGAAATCGCCGATCAGCCCGCCGCGCGCGTTCAGCATCGGCGCCAGCGCCATGCGGCCTTCCGCCGGCATGCGCCCGGCCAGGATGCGGTCCAGCCACTTCGCGGCACCCGGCCCTGTGACTTCGTACTTGGCGAAGTTCGAGGTCTCGATCATCCCGACGCCATCGCGCACGGCCCGGCTTTCCGCGCCCACATGCGGAAAATCGGTCGAGCGATGCCAGGAAAACTCGTCCTTCACCCCCGGCGGGGCGAACCACAGCGCGTGTTCCAGTCCGTAGGACGCGCCCATGACCGCGCCGCGCTTGACCAGGCTGTCGTAAATCGGCGTCGTGCGTAGCGGCCGCCCGGCCGGCAGTTCCTCGTTGGGGAAGCGGATAGAGAACCGCCGGGAATAATTCTCGCGCACCTTGGCATTGGTATGGGCCAGCGTCGCCCAGTCGCCGTAGCGCGCCACGTCCATGCCCCAGACGTCGAAACCGGGGTCGCCCTCGACGATCCAGTTGGCCAGGGCCAGGCCGACGCCACCGCCCTGGCTGAACCCGGCCATCACCGCACAGGCGCACCAGTAATTGCGCAGGCCGCGGATCGGCCCGACCAGGGGATTTCCGTCCGGGGCGAAGGTGAAGGGGCCGTTGATGATCTGCTTGATGCCGGCGTTCTGGAAGGCCGGGAAATGGCGGAATCCGACCTCCAGCGAGGGCGCGATGCGGTCGAGATCGGGGACCAGCAATTCATGCCCGAAATCCCACGGCGTCTCGCGCTCCGACCAGGGCTTGCAGGCCTTCTCGTAGGTGCCCATCAGCATGCCGCCGCGTTCCTGGCGCAGATACAGCTCGCCGTCGAAATCCACGGCATGCAGCATTTCCTTGCCGCTCGACTTGTTGTAGGCCGCGACCTCGGGCATGTCCTCGGTCAGCATATACATGTGTTCCATGGCCAGCAGCGGCAGCTCCAGTCCGACCATCCGGCCGACCTCGCGCGCCCACAAACCGCCGGCATTGACCACGTGATCGGCGCGTATCTCGCCCTGGGCGGTGATGACCCGCCAGGTTCCGTCGGCCTCCTGCACCAGATCCTCGACCCGGGTATGCCGGTGGATCGTCGCCCCCTGCTTCTGCGCCGCCTTGGCATAGGCGTTGGTGGTGCCCGACGGGTCGAGATGCCCCTCGTCGGGGTCCCACAGCGCGCCGACGAACTGGTCGGGGTCGATCAGCGGCATCCGTTCATGCGCTTCCTTCGACGAAATGATCTCGGTCTTCATGCCCAGGTAGCGGCCGCGGGCATGCGCCATCTTCAGCCAGTCCATGCGCGGCTTCGTCGCCGCCAGCATGATGCCGCCGGTCATGTGCAGCCCGACCGCCTGGCCGGAGATTTCCTCGATCTCCTTGTAGAGATTGATCGTGTATTGCTGCAGCTTGGCGACGTTGGGGTCGCCGTTGATGGTGTGCATGCCGCCGGCGGCGTGCCAGGTGGAGCCCGAGGTCAGTTCACTGCGTTCCAGCAGCACCACGTCCTTCCAGCCCATCTTGGTCAGGTGATACAGCACCGAGCAACCGACGACGCCGCCGCCGATGACGACAACCCTGGCATGGCTTTGCATGCGTTTATCCTCCCTGCGGGCGGCGAATATCCGCCACCGTTTCGTACTCTCGCGAATTTCCGCGATCCCGATCCTACCAGCAGCGACCGTTGCTTGTCAGCGCAGGCCGCGCCGGGTCTGAAAATCCCCCGGAACCCTTACGGAATATGCGGTCATGGGCGACAGAAAAATTCGCGCCCGCAATTGCCCGGTGGCAATGCGGCCCCTATACTCTTGCTGGGGACTCTCCCCGATGATTTGCGACAGGCGATTTCGGCGCTATACGCTGGCGGCCCCGTGCGGGTACGGGAGGCATATCGGCGATTGTTCCGGTCGTCTGGAAGAATAAAACGCGGCGACGGTTCGGGGGCGGCAATACCCCTTCGGCCCGAGCCATCAAGCCAAAGAGGGGCTAATTCGATGAGTGCCATCCTGACCAATTTGCGCAACACCGTGATCGCGGGCTTCGTGCTCGCGCTCGGTCTGTTCGTTTATTACTACGTGGCCCAGGGCTACAACTCCGACGATTTCGGCTCGTTCACCTTCCGCTGGCTGCATGTGATCAGCGGCGTGATGTGGATCGGCCTGCTGTGGTACTTCAACTTCGTGCAGATCCCGAACATGTCGAAGATCCCCGACGATCAGAAGCCGGCAATCGGCAAGGTGATCGCGCCGGCGGCGCTGTTCTGGTTCCGCTGGGCGGCGATGGCCACCATCGCCACCGGCCTGATCCTGGCCTTCATGAACAGCTATCTGCTCGACGCCCTGACGCTCGGCCTGCTGGACGGCGTCGCCAAGCACACCGCGATCGGCATCGGCATGTGGCTGGGCATCGTCATGTGGTTCAACGTCTGGTTCGTGATCTGGCCGAACCAGCAGATCGCGCTGGGCATGGTCAACGCCCCGGCCGACGCCAAGCCGGCGGCGGCGCGCAAGGCGATGCTGTTCTCGCGCACCAATACCCTGCTGTCGATCCCGATGCTGTTTTCGATGGTTTCGGCGCAGAACCTGTACTGAGCCGCGCCACGTAGCGGATTTCGAAAAGGCGGGCGGGACGCGGGTTGCGTCCCGCCCGCTTGCGTTTCATCGGGGCCGGCGCCACGCTGGCGGGCGCGGTCCGACCGATTGAATTCAGAGGAGACGCGGCATGGACCGATTCACCGGCGGTTGCCTGTGCGGCAGGGTCCGGATCGTGGCCTCGGGGCGCCCGTACCGGGTCGGCCTGTGTCACTGTCTCGACTGCCGCAAGCATCATGGGGCCCTGTTTCACGCCTCCGCGATATTCCCCCAGGATGCGGTGACGATCGAAGGCGAGACACGCGACTATCGCGGGCGGTTTTTCTGTCCCCGCTGCGGCTCGTCGGTTTTCGCGCGCAGCGCGGACGAAATCGAAGTCAACCTGGGGTCGCTGGATGCGCCCGACCAGCTGACGCCAACCTATGAAAGCTGGACAGTCCGCCGCGAATCCTGGTTGCCGCCCTTCCCGTTCAAGCGACGATACGACCGCGATCGCGACCCCACGGGCCGCGTCGAGGCGTAGCGCGCGGGAAACGGGCGAACGGGGTTCGGAGGACCGCCACCCGCGATTGTGGCGATTTCCTGTCCCCTGATTCCGGCACGCCGGATGCATGGGAACGCGGCGAAGAAAACCCCCTTTGAACTCCTGTCCGCGGGCCAGTCGGCCCCCGTTTTACAGGCCGTTATCAGTTCAGGTTGCCGATAAGATTCTTGCAGGAACCCAGGGGAAAGGACACGAACGACCTATCCCTGGCATAGACCGTCGCCGCCGTGACCACGGCGTCTTTCAGGACGAGGTTGATCGTGCACTCGCCACCGGTTAGCCCGCCGATTTCGTCACGGTACGACCAGGAAAAACTGCCGTCCGACAGTTTCACCGATTCTGTGGGCGCGCCCATCTTCGCCACGACTTCAGCCTCCGTCATGCCGCGCAGGCGCCGTTCGACATCGCTCGTATCGGTGTACCCCCCTTTGTTGGTTGCGCAGGCCGATACGAAAAGTATCGAGAGAACGGCAATTCCCCGTAAGTGCATGTTTCAACCCTTCTTCAGATTTTGCACGTATGCCCCCCGAAGGGCGGCACGTATGCCCCCCGAAGGGCGGGTAGTTTAGCACGATACGCACACAGGCCGCGGGAAATCACGCCAATCTGGCACTGTTCCCTGGCCACCAGCCGCGGTTACCGCTCGATCGGCCACGGGCGGTCCGGCAATGTTCCCGGAGTCCGAGCTTTGTTAAATTTTGATTGATGTTTTGCATAATTCTCATGCTTCGACGCATTATGGTCTCTGACTAGGGATTCCGCCCCCCCCTTGCTGAAGGAGCCATGGACCATGTGCCGATTCAAATTCGTTGCCATCGCTATGATCGCGCTCGCGCTTGCGGCATGGCAATCGCCTCTCGCCGTCGCCAGCGACGGGGAAACCGATATCGCCAACAAGTACCCGGCCGCGGCCGGCTACTTCGAATACTACGTGGTCCTCACCCCCGGCGAATTGCCCGAGGTGCAGTTCGCAGAGCTTTCCTGCTCGGGCTCTCTCGTCTCCGACAAGGTGATCATGACCGCGGCCCACTGCACCTCGTGGAACTACGTCCAGGAGATCGGCATTACGGGCTACTTCGACCTGGTCTGGGTAAGCTTCGATGCCGTCGCGACCGCGAACGACTTCCGTTGCTTCCTCCAGGAAGAGAACGTTCCCTACGCGGAATTCATGATCGGCAAATATGCGTGCGATCCTTCCGCGCGCTCGACACCGCGCCCGACCTTCCGCAAGGCGGCCGTCGCGGGGATGACGAACGGGGTCCCGATC
>JAHELM010000129.1:0-5218 GCA_024644185.1 Rhodospirillales bacterium
TTCCCGCTTGACCTTGCCCGACTCCGCCGACCAGGCGAGAATCTTCCCGTCGGGATCCAGCAGATAGACCTCGATGCGCGGATTGATCACCATCAGCCGGTCGAACAGCTCCTTCAGCGCCGGCCGGTTGATCGCCCCGCCCTCGATCAGCGGATAGGCCTCGGCGATATAGCCGGCCAGCGGGCGGTTCAGGCTCTGCTCCACTTCTTCCTGATACAGCCGGGTGGACACCAGGGTCAGCGCGATCCACGCACCGCCCGTCGCCGCCAGGATCGCCAGCAGCGCCAGCGTCAGCTTGACCGCCAGGCGGCGCGGCCTCACGACGCACCCGCCCCGGCACCGGCAGCCGGACGCGTCGCCGTCTCCAGCCGATCGTTGAACTTGTAGCCGACGCCCCAGACCGTCAGCACATAGGCGGGCTGCGCCGGATCGTGCTCGATCTTGCCGCGCAGCCGGTTGATATGCGAATTCACCGTGTGTTCGTAACCGTCATGGCCATGACCCCAGACCAGGTCGAGCAATTGCTGGCGGGTATAGACGCGACCGGGATTGCGGGCGAATTGCAGCAGCAGATCGAATTCCCGCGCCGTCAGCTCGACCGGGTTTCCCGCGATCGCCACCGCCCGCCGGTCGGGGTCGATCGTCATCTCGCCGGCGGCCAACCGGCCCGGCGCGTCCGCGTCGGGCGGTCCGCCCAGCGCCTCCAGCCGGCGAAAGATCGCCCGTACGCGGGCAATCAGCTCGCGGATGCTGAACGGCTTGGTCAGATAGTCATCGGCCCCCAGTTCCAGCCCCAGCACGCGGTCGATCTCCGAGGATCGGGCGGTCAGCATCAGGATCGGCGTATAGCGGTCACTGGCGCGCAGCCGGCGGCAGATCTCCAGCCCCTCCATGCCGGGCAGCATGAGATCCAGGATGATGAGGTCCCAGCCTCCGGCGCTGGCCAGGGCAAAGCCCGCGGCGCCGTCCGACGCCACCTGCACCGCGCAATCCATGTCCGCCAGATGCAGCGAAACCAGATTGGCAATATCCTCGTTATCCTCGACCACCAGTATTCTGCGCGACACGGCGTATCGGTCCCCCTCGTCACACCCGGTATAGCCGCGCAGCATACAGCGCGGTTATCACGAAATCGTCACGCCGGTTACCGGACCGCTCGGCCGATGCGGTTTCCCGTAACGTTTCCCCCACCGCCGCTTCGCTCTGGCGACGATCCGGTCGGCGGTGTAGGCTCCGCGGCGAGTTTCGGGAGGGTCGATTCATGGGTTCGAAATACGACGTGACGATCGTCGGCGGCGGCGCGATGGGCAGTTCGATTGCCTGTCACCTGGCGATGGAGCCGGGGTTTGCCGGAAGCATCGCGGTGATCGAGCGCGATCCGACCTATGCGACGGCCTCGTCCGCCCTGTCGGCCAGTTCGATCCGCCAGCAGTTCTCCACCCCGGAAAACATCGCCCTGTCGCGCTGGAGCCTGGATTTCCTGCGCCATATCGGCGACCGGCTGGCCGTCGACGGCGACCGGCCCAGCGTGGGCCTGCGCGAACAGGGCTATCTGTTCCTTGCCACCGAGGCCGGAATGCCGGTGCTGCGCGCCAATCATGGCGTGCAGACGGCGGCCGGGGCCGATGTGGCGCTGCTCGGCCCGGCGGCGCTGAAGGCACGCTTTCCCTGGCTGAACGTGGCCGATCTGGCGGGCGGCGCGCTGGGGCTGAGCGGCGAGGGCTGGTTCGATGGCTGGAGCCTGCTGCAGGCCTTCCGCCGCAAGGCCATATCGCTGGGCGTCACCTATGTGACGGGCGAAGTCACCGGGTTGGAGCGGGAGGCGGGCCGGATCGTCGCCACGCGCCTGGCCGACGGTACGCGCATCGGCTGCGGCGCGACGGTCAACGCCGCCGGGCCCTGGGCGGGCCGCGTCGCCGCCATGGCCGGGGCCGATCTGCCGGTCAGCCCGCGCAAGCGCTTCGTCTATGTCATCGAGTGCCGCACGCCGGTGGCGGGCGCGCCGCTGCTGATCGACCCCACCGGCGTGTATTTCCGCCCCGAGGGGAACGGCTTCATCTGCGGCACCTCGCCGCCGGAAGACGACGACCGCGACTGCGAGGATCTGGAGGTCGAATACGAGCTGTTCGAATCGACCGTCTGGCCGGCGCTGGCGCATCGCGTTCCGGCCTTCGAGGCGATCCGCCTGTCGCGCGCCTGGGCCGGGCACTACGAATACAACCGCCTCGACCAGAACGGCATTATCGGGCCGCATCCGGAGATCGCCAATCTCTGGTTCGCCAACGGCTTCTCCGGCCACGGCATCCAGCAATCGCCGGCGGTCGGCCGGACGATCGCCGAGTGGATCGTGTACGGCGCGCCCCGCAGCCTCGACGTCCGCCGCTTCGGCTTCGACCGCATCGCCGCGAACCGTCCGCTGCGCGAGGTCAATGTGGTCTAGTGGTTCGACTCTGACGCTCGGTACCCTGCGCGTCAGGCCGCCCCACTAGTTTAACTCTTTGTTTGGGCTCAATTCTTTTCGACATTCGATCTCAATTTCATCGGGCCCGAATGTCGGAATTGAACCACCAGGGATCGCGGACCGGGCTGTTCCCCGCGATTCCCGGCGCCGTCACGCCTCCGCCAGCGCATCCGCCGGGGCCGCCGTCCAGCGGGCCGCGTCGCCCGCCAGGAAGGCAGCGCCATGCACGCGGCGCGGTCCGGCGAAGGCGGTGCGGCCATGCACCGCCAGCCTGCCGTCCAGCAGCAGAAGATCGCCCCGGCGCAGGCGCACCGGCGTCTCGCAATCGACGAAGGCGTCGTATAGCCGTTCGGCATCCTCATCGGACAGCGGCGTGCCGTCGGCCAGGAACACCTCGTCCATGCGTTCCGGCGCGTCGATGCAGGCGGCCAGCGTGCGCAGCCAGTCGACGGTCCGCCCGTCGCGGCTGATCCAGCGCAGCACCGCGGCCGGGGCGTGCAGATGCGCCGGGAAGCAGAACAGCATTTCGCCACCGCGCGGATGGGGGCGCAGGGCCGGCAGGGCGCGGCGGATCTCCATCGCCCCGTCCGCCAGCCAGCGCACCTGCCAACCCAGCGATCGGGCCCGGCGTTCCGCCTCGGTCATGCGCCTGGTGCCGAGAATGCGGCTCCAGCCCGGCGCGTCCTGGCTGTCCTCGCGCGGCCCGGCCAGGGTGACACGCAGGACTGGCCTGCCCGCCTCCAGTCTGGCGCGCAGTTCCGGGTCGATTCCGGCGGCGGCGGCACGGCTGTCGGCGATGACGATGTCGCCGCCGGATACCGCCGCGGTTTCGCAATACAGCGCGATCCGTTCCGCCGGTTCGCCGGCCAGCGTCAGATCCTGGTGCATCGGCACGGAATGCCGGCTCGACAGGCCGGCAACGGCGCCGAAACCCTCGCGCGGCAATCCGGCCGCCCAATGCCCATCCGACCCGCCGCCCGGGGTTCCCAGGCTATCGAGAATACGGGCGAATTCGGCCGCCGACCCCCCGCCGATCCCCCGCAGCACCAGCGCCCCGCGAGCGTCCAGCAGGCGATCGATTTCGCCCCGCCGCGTCGCCAGGCAGCGTTCGATCGAGTCCGGATGAACCGCGTCGAGGCGCAATTCCACGGGTATCCCGTGGCGTGTCGATTTTCCGGGCATAGCTCACGTCTCCTCTGTTTGACCCCCGCCGGGGAGCGCCGGAAACCCGACGCCATGTCGCATACACGTATGCCGTGTTTTTTATTCGCGGTTACCCCTTCTATGGGTACCGTGCGTTGCGCGCTCGGGCAAGACTCAACCGAAGGTTATTGCGGCATACCTGTTTTGGTGGATGCCGCTATAACGATAGTATAATAGATATAAATTCGCGCAACGCGTGTGCATTGGGCGAGCCGCCGGTTGAGAACAGGGAGAAGGTGGTGGGCCCGGCAGGATTCGAACCTGCGACAACGCCGTTATGAGCGGCGCGTTCTGACCGCTGAACTACAGGCCCACGCCACCCCTATATAGCAGGCCCGGCGAAAATGTGGAGTGCCGCGTGAGGGCCGGCTTCTTCGCGCAATCGGCGCCGACCGCGGCGCCCCCGGGTCGGCGACCCTTGTCTTTTCACATGGGGCCGCGGCCGGGTTGCGGGCCTGGTTTCGGGGCGCCACGATGGGGCGGGACCGCGAAAGCAGGACACCGTTGCCGGCCTGTCCGGCCCGTCGTTCTGCCCATATTGTCCCGCCCCGCATGGCGAATCGCGTCACAAGCGGCCGAACAGGATTTCCCCGCCGAATTCCTTGATCGAGGCCTTCAGGCCCTGCACGGTCCGCGTCTGGCTCAGCGCGTCCATGCAGGACGGCGGCGCTTTGCCACTTTTTACCGGCTGGGCCGTTGAAATTCCCAGGCAACTGTCGGTCAGCGCGGCGTGACCCAGATCGGTATCGAGTCCGGCACCCAGGGCGAGGCCGACAGCGATGACAAAGGTGAGGTGCAGTCCGACATTACCTTGATTGGCGTGGTCGTTTCTGGTCATTTTCTTTTTTCCCTGACGTTGCGCCGGTGTCCCTCGTTTCCCCGGGGCCGGCATTAGGTTAATTTTTCGTTAACATTCAATCTGTGCAGACAACGGGCGCGGCCGGCCGGTTATTCCATATCGGTCCAAATTCCCATGCCCACGGTCCGTGATTTCGACGATTCCCGGCTTCGCGGTTGAAAGCCGGCCCGGCCCGGATTAGGTTGCGCAGGTTGTTGCCTGCCCTCATGCCTCCGGGAAAGACTCCGCCATGGCCTTCATCGCCGACCGCCTCTCGCGCATCAAACCCTCCCCGACGATGGCGGTCACCGCCAAGGCGGCCGAACTCAAGGCCGCCGGCAGCGACGTCATCGGCCTGGGCGCCGGCGAGCCGGATTTCGATACGCCCGAGCACATCAAGGATGCCGCGCGCAAGGCGATGGCCGAGGGCAAGACAAAATACGTGCCGGTGCCGGGCATCATCGAGCTGCGCCGCGCCATCTGCGACAAGCTGAAGCGCGACAACGGACTGACCTACACGCCCGACCAGATCACCGTCGGCTGCGGCGGCAAGCAGACCATTTACAACGCCCTGATGGCGACCCTGAACGCCGGCGACGAGGTGATCATCCCCGCGCCCTATTGGGTCAGCTACCCCGATATCACGCTGCTGGCCGAGGGGGTGCCCGTCTTCGTCGACTGTCCGGAATCCACGGGCTTCAAGCTGACGCCGGCGG
>JAHELM010000129.1:5228-6944 GCA_024644185.1 Rhodospirillales bacterium
AATGGCTGATGCTGAACTCGCCCTCGAACCCGACCGGGGCCGCCTACACCAGGGCCGAATTGAAGGCCCTGGCGGCGGTGCTGCTGCGGCATCCGCATGTCTGGACGATGACCGACGACATGTACGAGTTCCTCGTCTATGACGATTTCGAATTCACCACCATCGCGCAGGTCGAGCCCGGTCTGTACGACCGCACGCTGACGCTGAACGGCCTCAGCAAGGCCTATTGCATGACCGGCTGGCGGGTTGGCTACGCCGCCGGTCCGCTGGCGGTGATCAAGGCGATGAATGTCATCCAGTCGCAGTCGACGACCGGCACCTCGACGATCAGCCAGTGGGCGGCGGTCGCGGCGCTGAACGGCGATCATTCCTTCATCGCCCGCCACAACAAGGTGTTCCAGGAACGCCGCGACCTGGTGGTATCGATGCTGAACCAGGCCAAGGGCCTGTCCTGCGCGACGCCGGAAGGCGCGTTCTACGTCTATCCGTCCTGCAAGGGCGTGATCGGCAAGACGACGCCGCAGGGCAGGAAAATCGCCACCGACGAGGATTTCGTGACCTATCTGCTGGAAGCCGAGGGCGTGGCCGCGGTGCATGGCGAGGCCTTCGGCCTCAGCCCGCATTTCCGCATCTCCTATGCCACCGCCACCGCGGTTCTGGAGGAAGCCTGCAGCCGTATCCAGCGCGCCTGCGCGGCGTTGCGCTGAGGTGGCCGGCATGAAGATCGCGGTCATGGGAACCGGCGGCGTCGGCGGCTGGTTCGGGGCAAAGCTGGCCTTGTCCGGCGAAGACGTGACCTTCATCGCCCGCGGCGCGCATCTGGCGGCGATCCGCGCGAACGGCTTGAAGGTGATCTCGCCCGCCGGCGACATGCTGGTGCGGCCGGCCCGGGCCACCGACGACCCCGCCACCGTCGGGCCGGTCGACGTGGTGATGTTCTGCGTCAAGCTGTGGGACGTGGAGTCGGGGGCCGAGGCCTGCCGGCCGCTGATCGGCCCGGATACCGCGGTAATCGCCTTCCAGAACGGCGTCGAGGCGGAAGAACGCGTCGCCGCCATCCTCGGCCACGGGCACGCGGTCGGCGGCGTCGCCGCCATCTTCGCGCTGATCGACGAACCGGGGGTCATCCGGCAGACCGGGGCGCTGGCCTGGCTGAAATACGGCGAACTGGACGGCAGCCGCGGTCCGCGCATGGAGGCCTTCCACGCGGCCTGCCTGAAGGCCGGCATTCAGGGCACGCTCAGCCCCGACATCGCCGTCGACCTGTGGGAGAAATTCACCTTCCTGGCGCCGCTGGCCGGGGCGACGGCGGCGACTCGGATGCCGATCGGCGCGATCCTCGGCGATGCCGACACGCGGGCCCTGTTCACCGGCCTGGTCGAGGAGGCGGTGGCGGTGGGTCGCGCGCGCGGCGTGCGCCTGGCGCAAGACATCGTGGCCACCCGCATCGCCTTCGCCGAGGGCCTGCCGCCGGGCAATCGCGCCTCCATGGCGGCCGATCTGGAACGCGGCAACCGGCTGGAACTGGAATGGCTGACCGGCGCCGTCGTCCGCCTGGGCCGCGCCGCCGGCGTGCTCACCCCGAAGAGCGATACGGTCTACGCGATCCTCAAGCCGCATGCGGGCGGCGCCCCCCGCTGAGTCGCGGCGGCGGATTGTCGCGGCCACGGCCCCCTCCCGATTCTCCTTGCATCCGAACGTATGAGGGTGGAACCA
>JAHELM010000130.1 GCA_024644185.1 Rhodospirillales bacterium
CCGTCACGACGGACATATCGGTCACACTCCTTCTACGGCGGGCTGCTGCTGGGTTATGCAGTGGATGCCGCCGCCACCGCGCACGATGTCGTTGGCCACCACCTGCACCACCTTGCGATCGGGGAATGCCTCGGCGATCGTCCGGCGCGCGGCCGAGTCGCGCTTGTCCTCGAAGGCGGGCATCACGATCCCGCCATTGGCGATGTAGAAATTGATGTAGGACGAAGAAAGCCGCTGGCCGTCTTCCTCCATGCGCGCAGGCTGGTCGACGGTCAGCACCGTCAGTTCCCGCCCCTTCGCGTCGGTACTGGCGCGCAGGATTTCGATATTGGCCCGCAGGATCTCGTAATTCGGATCGCCCGCATCCGGGCACGCCGCCGCCAGGATTACCCCCGGCCGGGCGAAGCAGGCCACGTTGTCGATATGGCCGTCGGTCTCGTCGTAATGATAGCCGGCCGGCAGCCAGATCACTTTCTCGGCGCCCAGCCAATCCTTCAGCGCCTGCTCGGTCTCGTCCTTGCTCATGCCCGGATTGCGGTTCGGATTCAAGAGCACCGTTTCAGTGGTCAGCACGGTGCCTTCGCCGTCGCTGTGAATCGCGCCGCCCTCGAGCACGAAGGGGGCATCGAAGCGGCGGATCTTCTGCCGCGCCAGCAGCGCCGAACCCAGCCGGGCGTCGTTGTTGTAGAATTCGTACTTGTTGCCCCAGGCATTGAAATGCCAGGTGCAGCCAGCGATCCCGCCCTTGCCGTCGACCACGAAGGTGGGGCCGAAATCACGCATCCAGGAATCGTCCAGATCCAGCGGCAGAATCTCGACGTTCTTGCCGCAGGCCAGCGAGGCCGAGACGACGTCGCCGGGATTGGCGACCATGGTCACCGGTTCGAATTCGACGATCGCCTGGGCCACCGCGGCATAGGCGCGGCGGGCATCGTCCATCGCGTCGCCCCACACTTCCTCGCGGCAGGGCCAGGCCATCCAGCAGCGCGCATGCGGCTGCCATTCGGCGGGCATAAAAAAACCTTCGGCGGCTGGCATTGTCATGTCCGGTCCCGATCCCATTGCTTCTTCTTTTTAGGACAGTATGCGGTGTGCCCGGGCTTGGCAAGCGCCCGGGCACACCGCGAAAACGCGGAAACTCGTTCAGCCGTTGAGCACCAGCGTGTCCTCGGGCGACCACGAAATCCACATATCGTCGCCGATGGTCATTGCCGCGTCGGTGCTGCGCTTTTCATTCTGCACCGTGGTCGTCACCTGCACGCCGGCGTCGGTATCCAGCAGGATATGGCTCTCGTTGCCGTAATAGGCGACGTCGGTGACCTTGCCCTTCAGCACGATCAGGCCGCTTGCCGGCCGATCCTTGCTGAGACGGGTTTTTTCCGGGCGGACGGCGATGCCGACATCGCCCTGGGCGACACCGTCATGCGGCACTTCGATGCGGCCCATGCCGCCGACCTCGACTGCCAGACGGCCCCCGGACACGCCGGACACCTTGCCCTCGAACACGTTCACCTTGCCGATGAAATCGGCGACGAAACGGCTGTTCGGATGCTCGTAGAGGTCGCCGGGACCGGCGATCTGCATCACCTTGCCGCGTTCCATCACGGCGGCGCGATCAGCCATCGACAGCGCCTCGTCCTGATCGTGGGTGACGATGACGAAGGTAATGCCCACCGTGTGCTGCAACCGCACCAGTTCCAGCCGCATCGCATCGCGCAGCTTGGCATCCAGCGCCGACAGCGGTTCGTCCAGCAGCAGCACCTTGGGCTTCTTGACCAGGGCGCGCGCCAGCGCCACGCGCTGCCGCTGGCCGCCTGACAACTGGTCGGGCATACGCTGGCCGTAACCCTCGAGATGAACCAGACCCAACGCCTCCTCGGCGCGCGCCCGGGCCTCCGCCTTCGGCACGCCGGTGACCTTCAGGCCGTAGGCGACGTTGTCGAGAACGGTCATGTGCGGGAACACGGCGTAGGACTGGAACACCATGTTGACCGGGCGCTTGTTCGGCGGCACGTCGAGCATCGGCTGGCCGTCGATCTCGATCTCACCCTCGCTCGCCGATTCGAAGCCGGCGAGCATCCGCAGCAAGGTCGTCTTGCCGCAGCCCGACGGGCCCAGAAGCGCGAAGAATTCGCCGGGATAGATGTCGAAATCCACGTTGTCGCACGCGACGACGGAACCGAATCGCTTGGTGATGTTGCGGATGCGGATGATCGGTTTCCTGGCCTCGGTCATTTTCCCTGTCTCCTCGCCGAGCGCGACTGGATCGTCATGGCGGTGATGGTGAGCGTGAGCGTGATGACGATCAGCGCCGTCGAGGCGGCATTGACCTCGGGCGTGACGCTGAACCGCACCATTGAGTAGATCTTGATCGGGAAGGTCGTCGAACCGGGTCCCGAGGTGAAGAAGGTGATGACGAAATCGTCCAGCGACAGCGTGAACGCCAGCAGGGCGCCCGCGACCACGCCGGGCATCATATAGGGGAAGGTGACATTCCAGAAGGTCTGCCACTGATTGGCGCCCAGATCGGTGCTGGCCTCCTCGAACGACGGGTCGAAGCCGGACATCCGGGCCCGGACCACGACCGCCACGAAGGGAATCGAGAACGCGATATGGCTGACCGTGATGGTGAATATCCCAAGCGGAATGTTCATCGCCGCGAAGAATGCCAGCATCGATACGCCCATGCAGATTTCCGGGATCACGATCGGCAGATGGATCCAGCCGTCATAGAGGGCCTTGCCGGGAAACTTGTAGCGGTAGATCGCCAGACCCAGCATCGTTCCGAACGTGGTGGAAACCAGCGTCGAGATCGTTGCGATGGTCATGGTGTTCATGAAGGCATCGTGCAGGGCGATGTTGTTCCACGCCTTCTCGTAATACTTCAGGGTGAAGCCCTGCCAGGTGATGTTGCGCTTCGAATCGTTGAAGCTGAACGCGACCAGGGCAAGGATCGGGAAATACAGGAACATGAAATTTCCTGCCAGGACGATCTGCATCCAGCGCATCGACGAATAGTCGAGCGGGTTCCGCCGTTCGCGCCTTTTGATCGGCGCGGTGGGGGCGGCGGTCGCGGCGGTTTCCAGTTTGGCGTTCATCCGGCTTCTCCCACGCCGCTGCTGCGGCTGGCGACGGTAGCGCGCAGCCAGAGCACGAAGAAGGTCACATACATCAGGACAAAGGACAGCGCCGAGCCGAACGGCCAGTCGCGCGACGGTCCGAATTCCTGGGCGATCAGATTGCCGATCATCATGCTGTCGGTGCCGCCCAGCAGGTCGGGCGTCAGGAAGGTTCCGAGCGACAGGATGAAGGCCAGCAACACACCCGAGGCAATGCCCGGCATGGTCAGCGGCACGGTTACCGAGAAGAAGGTCCGCCACTGGCCGGCGCCCAGATCCAGGCTGGCCTCGAGATAGGACTTGTCCAGCTTCTCCAGCGTCGCGTAGAGCGGCAGCACCAGAAACGGCAGGTTTACATAAACCAGGCCGACGATCACGGCGGAGTTGTTGTAGAGCAGTTCCAGAGGCTGGAATTCCCCCATCAGGCCCGGCATCCCGATCACGCCGAAACCGGCATCGAGGAGTCCATGCGCCCATTCAAGGCCGAAATTCAGGAAGCCGGAGATCCGCAGGATGGCGATCCACGCATAGGTGCGGATCAGCAAGTTCGTCCAGAACGGCAGGATGACGATCAACAGCAGCGGATTTTTCCAGCGCTTGGGAGCGAAGGCCACGCCCATGGCGAGAGGAAAGCCCAACAGCAGGCAGATGACCGTCGAGATCGTTGCGATCCAGAGCGATTTCCACAGGATCTTGAGCGGGATCCATTCCACCGCCCGGGCATAGTTTTCCAGCGAGACGGCCAGTTCCGTCTGGCCCTGGGGGCCGCGTTCGCCGAAGCTGTAAACCCAGATAATGGCCAGCGGGACGGTAAAGAACAGCAGCAGCCAGAATGTGGCCGGTGCCATGAAAATAGCGAACGCCGCCTTGCTTTTACGCCAATCCTCCATAATCCTCCGCCGCTTCCCAATTCGCTGTCCAGAATCAAAACTCAAACCCGGCGCGCAACACCGCGCCCATCCCGCCGAACCGGACCGGCTCGATGGGATACTGCCCTGGCGACAACCGTCCGGCGGATGGATGGCATCCATTCGCCCGTCTGGACTGCCAAGCCCGCCGGCGTATCTCGCGCCGGCGGGCCCGGTTCGTCCGATAGTCCTGGCTTACGCCGCCTGGATGGCGGTCCAAGCCTCGTCATAAAGGCGCGTGTTATCGCCCACATCGACGATCGCCTCGCAGGTGGCGACGATGGCTTCCGGCGGATAAACCGCCGGATTGTCGAGATCTTCCTGCAACAGCATCGGCTTCGCCGCGGCGTTGGCGGTCGCGTAGTGGATGGTGTTGGCGATCTCGGCATTCACCTTGGCGTCGAGAACGTGGTTGATGAAGGCATGCGCATTTTCAGGATGCGGCGCATCCTTGGGGATGCACAAATTGTCCGACCACACGTTGCTGCCTTCCTTCGGCACCACGTAGGACAGATCGCTGTCCTCTTCCATGACCTGAACGATATCGCCGTTCCATTCCATGGCAATATCGACTTCCTTCGACAACAGAAGGTCCTGCCCGTTATCCTCGGCGAAGCTCTTGATATGCTTCTTCGCCGCGATAACCAGGTCGCGGGCCGCGGCGATCTGCTTCTCGTCGGTGGAGTTCATGCTGTAACCCAGGTATTTCAGCGCGCTGCCGATAACCACGCGCTGGTCGCCCAGCAGCGCGATCTTGCCCGAATACTTGGACGCCTGCGCCGGGTCGTAAACCGCACCCCAGCTATCGGGCGCCTTGTCGAACTTCGACTTGCGATAGCCGAAGCCCATGGTGCCCCACATATAGGGCGCGCTGTACTTCATGCCCGGATCGTAGGCCTGGTTCTGGAAATTCTTGTGAATGTTCTTGAGGTTGGGGAGCTTCGAGTGATCCAGCGGCACGATGACGCCGGTCGTGATCATCAGCTCGACCATATAGTCGCTGGGGAAGATCACGTCATAGCCCGGATTGCCTTCCTTGAGCTTGGCGTAGAGTTCCTCGTTGTTGGCGAACAGATCGTACTGGACCTGGATGCCGGTGCGCGCATTGAACGTGCCCAGCGTCTGCTCGCCGATATAGGTGTCCCAGTTGTAGACGTTGACCCGCTTCTCCTCGGCGGCCTGTCCGCGACCGGCGCCCGCCACCAGCGAGACGCCGACGGCGGCCGAACCCATGAGAAAATTGCGGCGCGTAACGCCCGAAAGAGTGCTCCTGCCCATCTTGATCATCTATTCATTCTCCCTGGTTCAACCGTTTTCGCGCCGACGGGCGATCCGCCCCCCGGACACATAGATTGTACTGCTGTCGTAATTGATACAGAGTTTCGACAGCCTGTCAATTGAGACTACACAGGAACGCGGGTGACGGAAACCACCGTTATTCTCCGCGACCGCGGCTCATCCGGGCATCCGCGCCTCGACCCGCGCGCCGTCGAAAATCCGGTCGCCGGGGTGCAGGATCACGATCTCGCCCTCCTCCAGCCCGGACAGTACCTGCGCCTCACGCCCGTTGCCATGACCGATTTCAACCGGGCGCAGCCGCGCCACTCCGTCGCCGACGACGAACACCGCCCAGCGTTCCCGGTCGCGGAACAACGCGCCGAACGGAAGTTTCAGCACGTCCGCACCACGCCAGACCACGATTCGCGCCTCGACCCGATAACCATGTCCCAGTGCCGCCCAGGCCTCGGGCGGGCCGGCCCGATCGATCAGCACATTGACCCGCTGTTCCTCGATGCCGAGGGCGGAAACCTTGGCGAATCCATATGGCTCGATCCGCCGCACAATGCCCGACAGCCGCGCCGGTCCGCCCCAATCGGCGATCTCGACCGCCGCCCCGACGGTCACGCGCACCGCATCCGACGACAGAAGATCGGCAACCACCTCCAGATCGGCCGGATCGCCGATCTCCACCAGCGCTTCGCCGGCGCCGACGACCCCCTCGCTCTCGTGGATCAACCGCAGCACGCGGCCGTCCACCGGCGAATAGACGGCGACGCAGCAGTTCGCGGTATCGGCGGCGGCCCCGGTGCCCGGCTGAATCAGCGCGGCCCGGGCGGTCTCCACCTCATATTGGCGCATGGCAATGGCCGCCTCGGCGGTGGCCAGCGCGGCTTCGCGGGTCCGCAGGTCGAGTCGCGCCCGGTCGAGATCACGCCCGGCGATGTTGCCCCGCTGCGCCAGTTGTTCGGCGCGATTGAACTCCGAGCGGACGAAGTCCAGATCCGCGGCTGCCCGTATCCGTTCCGCCTCTGCCAGGGACAGCGCGGCTTCCGCCGCCTTTACCGCGAATTCCGCCTGCGCCCGCGCCCGCCGGTCGAGAAATGTCGGGGCCGAGGGTTCGATATTGGCCAGCACCGTCTCGTTGGCGCGCACCGGGTCGCCGACATGCTGCTCGATGCGGAGCACGCGGCCACCGACCGGCGCCGACACGGTGTAGACCTCGCGTACCCGTGTCCGGCCCTCGCCGTCGATCGTCTCCAGCAACTCCCCGCGCCCGACCGCCGCCAGATCGACCGGAACCGGCCGGGGCCAGAAGGCGTAGGCGGCGGCCGCCGCGATCGCCGCCGCGCCCGCCAGATATCGCAAGTTCCCGCGCCAGGACATGACGGTGTCTCCCTATTCCCGGGTCTTCAGAACGGCCACCAGATCCAGCCGATCGATCCGGCTGCGCACCACCAGCCCGGTCGCCAGCGCCGCCCCGGCGACGACCAGCGCCGAAAATCCGTAAGTTGCGCGCTCGATCACCACCGGAAACCGGAACAGTTCAGTCTCGAACATGACGGACATGAACCAGGCCAGCCCGTAGCCCAACCCCAGTCCCGGCGGCAGCGCCGCCAGAGTGAT
>JAHELM010000131.1 GCA_024644185.1 Rhodospirillales bacterium
GCGCCAAACTCAGAACGGGATTTCGTCATCCAGATCGCCGCGCGATGGACCGCCGCCCGAAGACGGGCCGCGCGCACCGCCGCCGCCACCGCCACCGCCACCGCCACCGTAATCGTCGCCACCCGCATAGTCGCCGCCGCCCCCACCGCCGCCACCGCCGCCTTCGCCGCGGCCATCGAGCAGCACCATGGTGGAGCGGAACCGCTGCAAGACAACCTCGGTCGAATACTTCTCCTGGCCGCCCTGGTCGGTCCATTTGCGGGTCTGGATCTGCCCCTCGAGATAGATCTTGCTACCCTTGCGCAGGTATTTCTCGCAGATCTCAACGAGCTTTTCATCGAACACGACGACGCGGTGCCATTCGGTTTTTTCCTGCATGTCGCCGCTGTTGCGGTCGCGCCAGCGCTCGGAGGTTGCGACAGACAGATTGCAGACCTTGCCGCCGTTCTGCATGGAGCGGATTTCCGGATCGCGCCCCAGATTGCCGACCAGGATGACCTTGTTGACGCTGCCTGCCATGGACCCGAACCCTCGATTGTTGTGATAATCCCGTCGGCGCGCCTAGTACCGCGCCGCCCCGCCCGGACGGCTGCCGGCGGGTCTGTCGCCGACTATAGCGGCTGGCCTTTTCGACCGCCACCGGGATTGCCGCGTTGCGGGGCTTTTTCCATTCGACTGCGCGCCCTATATTGAGCCATCGCTCATCCCTCGACATCGGCAGGACAATGCTCAAGACACTCAGCGTGCGCGGCGCCCGCGAACATAATCTTAAGGGCGTCGATGTCGACCTGCCCCGCGACCGTCTGGTCGTCATCACCGGCCTCAGCGGCTCCGGCAAGTCGTCGCTCGCCTTCGACACCATCTATGCCGAGGGGCAGCGCCGCTACGTCGAGAGCCTGTCGGCCTATGCCCGCCAGTTCCTGGAACTGATGCAGAAACCGGACGTCGATTCGATCGAAGGCCTGTCGCCGGCCATTTCCATTGAGCAGAGGACAACCAGCCGCAATCCGCGCTCGACCGTCGGCACTGTCACGGAGATCTATGACTATCTTCGCCTGCTCTACGCCCGCATCGGCATCCCGTATTCGCCCGCGACCGGCCTGCCGATCGAAAGCCAGACCATCAGCCAGATGGTGGATCGCGTGCTCGCCATGCCCGAAGACACGCGCATCTATCTGCTGGCCCCCGTCGTTCGCGGGCGCAAGGGGGAATACAAGAAAGATCTCGCCGACCTGCAGAAGCGCGGCTTCCAGCGCGTCAAGATCGACGGCCAGCTTTACGAAATCGACCAGGCCCCGACGCTGGACAAGAAGCGCAAGCACGACATCGAGGTCGTCGTCGACCGCCTCGTGGTCCGCCCCGACATCGCCAAACGACTGGCGGATTCGTTTGAAACCGCGCTGCACCTTGCCGACGGAATCGCCATCGCGGAAAATGCCGACACCGGCGAACGCAGCACCTACTCGGAGCGCTTTGCCTGCCCGGTTTCCGGCTTTACCATCGACGAGATCGAGCCGCGGCTGTTCTCGTTCAACAACCCGTTCGGCGCTTGCCCGCCCTGCGACGGGCTGGGCAGCACCATGTATTTCGACCCGGAACTGGTGATTCCGGACAGCACGAAAACGCTGGCCGATGGCGCGGTCGCCCCGTGGGCAAATTCCTCGTCGCCCTATTTCCGGCAGACGCTGGAGGGTCTG
This sequence comes from Rhodospirillales bacterium, assembly GCA_024644185.1. Taxonomy (GTDB): domain Bacteria; phylum Pseudomonadota; class Alphaproteobacteria; order UBA8366; family JADFVY01; genus JAHELM01. Next base: position 1,698 of record JAHELM010000131.1, read on the forward strand.
GCCCGGCACTTCAAAGTCAGCATGCGCGAACCGTTCCGCGATCTGCCCGAGATCGTGCGCAATGCCATTCTGCACGGTACCGGCGAGGATAAGGTGCGGGTGAATTACGACGACGGACTGCGCAGCTACGCCATCGAGAAGCCGTTCGAGGGCGTGATGACGAACATGGAGCGCCGCTTCCGCGAGACCGACAGCGCCTGGGTGCGCGAGGAATTGTCACGGTATCAGGGCATGCATCCTTGCGAGTCCTGCGGCGGCCATCGCCTGAAGCCCGAGGCGCTGGCGGTCAAGGTCCACGGTCGCCACATCGGCGAAATTTCCGAAATGACGATTGCCGAGGCCTGTGCATGGTTCGGCGCCCTGCCCGGCCACCTCAACGACAAGCACCGCGCCATCGCCGAGCGTATCCTCAAGGAGATCAACGAGCGGCTGGGTTTCCTGAACAATGTCGGTCTGGAATACCTGGCGCTGGGCCGGGCTTCCGGTACGCTGTCGGGAGGCGAGAGTCAGCGCATCCGGCTGGCCTCGCAGATCGGGTCTGGCCTGACCGGCGTGCTCTATGTACTGGATGAACCCTCCATCGGCCTGCACCAGCGCGACAATGCGCGTCTGTTGACCACGCTGAAGCGGTTGCGCGATATCGGCAATACCGTGATCGTCGTCGAACATGACGAGGATGCGATCCGCACCGCCGATTATCTGGTCGACATGGGGCCGGGCGCCGGTGTGCATGGCGGCACCGTGGTGGCGGCCGGCACGCCCGACGAGGTGATGGCCTGCCCCGACAGTCTGACGGCGCAGTTCATGACAGGAATTCGGGTAATTCCGATGCCGGAAACGCGGCGCGGCGGTCATCGCGGACAGAATTTGCGAATCGTCGGCGCCCGCGCCAACAATCTGCGAAATCTCGACGTGTCGATCCCGCTTGGCACCTTCACCTGCGTCACCGGCGTATCCGGCGGCGGCAAGTCGACGCTGATCATCGAAACCCTGTTCAAGGCGTTGGCCAAGCGTCTGAACGGCGCGCGCACCCATCCCGGCGAGCACGACGCCATCAAGGGCGCCGAATACCTGGACAAGGTCATCGACATCGATCAGTCGCCGATCGGCCGCACGCCGCGCTCGAATCCGGCCACCTATACCGGTGCCTTCACGCCGATTCGCGACTGGTTCGCCGGCCTGCCCGAGGCAAAGGCGCGCGGCTACGCCCCCGGTCGCTTCTCGTTCAACGTCAAGGGTGGCCGCTGCGAGGCCTGCCAGGGCGACGGCATGATCAAGATCGAGATGCACTTTCTGCCAGACATCTACGTTCAGTGCGACGTCTGCAAGGGCAAGAGATACAATCGCGAAACTCTCGAAATTACCTTCAAGGACAAATCGATTGCCGATGTTCTCGATATGACGGTCGAAGAGGGCGCGGAATTCTTCAAGGCGGTTCCGGCGATCCGCGACAAGCTGAAGACGCTCGACAAGGTCGGCCTGGGCTATATCCATGTCGGACAGCAGGCAACGACACTCTCGGGCGGCGAGGCACAGCGGGTGAAACTGGCCAAGGAACTGGCGCGTCGCGCCACCGGCCGCACCCTGTACATTCTCGACGAACCGACCACCGGCCTGCATTTCGCTGATATCGAGAAGCTGCTGGAAGTGCTGCATGCGCTTGTCGCCCAGGGCAACACGGTGCTGGTGATCGAACACAATCTCGAAGTCATCAAGACCGCGGATTACATCATCGACCTCGGTCCGGAGGGCGGCGACGGCGGCGGCCGCATCGTCGCGCAAGGCACGCCCGAGGATGTTGCCCGGGTGGCGGAAAGCTATACCGGCCAGTATCTGGCCCCCTATCTGCGCCGCGCCCCGTCATCCCGGGCCAAACAGTCCGCCTGAGCCAGAAAAGGAAGACCCACCCATGTATACGCTCTACTGGTCTCCCGGCGGCGCCAACATGGCACCGCACGCGGTTCTCGAGGAAACCGGCGCGCCGCATGAATTACGGCTGGTCGATTTCGCGAAGGACGAACAGCGTGGCACGCAATACCGGCGCTTGAATCCCAATGCCCGCGTGCCGACCCTGATCCATGACGGGAAACCAATCTGGGAGTCGGCGGCAATCCTGCTGTATCTGTGCGAGCGTCATCCGGACGCCGGGCTGATGCCGCCGGTGGGAACGTCCGAACACGGGGTGTTCCTGCAATGGATCGTCTATCTGACCAACACGGTGCAGGAAGAGCTGATGCACTGGTGGCACGCCGATTATTACATGGACAGCGAGGCCGGACGGGACGAATTGAAGCGGGTCGCCGAGCGGCGCCTGGCCGAGATGCTGACCCGGCTTGACGGAGTCGTCGCGCCCTATTTGCTGGGCGAGCGGTTTTCCGCCGCCGACATCTACCTGGTCATGTTGTGCCGCTGGACCCGGGCAATGGCGAAACCGGCGGTCGATTGGCCGAATTTACGCCGCTGCGTCGACCTTGTGACGGCGCGCCCTGCCTGGCAACGAATGATGCAGGTTGAAGGAATCACCTGGACCGGCAGGACTGCCGGCTGAACGGAACCGCATGGAAGATGGACAGCAAGACATGAACCCCGTCCATGTGATCGGTGGCGGACTGGCGGGAACCGAGGCCGCGTGGCAATTGGCGCGCGCCGGTGTCCCCGTGGTGCTGCACGAGATGCGGCCGCTGCGGGCGACGGATGCACATCTGACCGATGGCCTGGCGGAACTGGTCTGCTCGAACTCGTTCCGGTCGGACGATGTGGAATACAACGCCGTAGGTCTGTTGCATGAGGAGATGCGTCGGGCCGGATCGCTGATCCTGTCCTGCGGCGATCGTACCCGCGTACCGGCCGGGGCCGCGCTGGCTGTCGATCGCGAAGCCTTCAGCGCCGCCGTCACCGAGGCGATCGCGGCCGAACCATTGATTGAAATTCGCCGTGAGGAAATTGCCGACCTGCCGCCGGCGGAGTGGGATTCGGTGATTGTGGCGACGGGGCCCCTCACCTCGCCGGCATTATCCCAGGCGGTCCTGAACCTTTCGGGAGAAGATTCTCTGGCCTTCTTCGACGCCATCGCGCCGATCGTGCATCGCGAGAGCATCGACATGACCAAGTCCTGGTTCCAGTCGCGCTACGACAAGGGCGAGGGTGCGGATTACATCAACTGCCCGATGGACGCGGCGCAATACGAGGCCTTCATCGACGCGTTGCTGGCGGGCGAGAAGACCGAATTCAAGGACTGGGAGAAGGACACGCCCTATTTCGAGGGCTGCCTGCCGATCGAGGTCATGGCCGAGAGGGGGCGCGAGACGCTGCGCTTCGGGCCAATGAAACCGGTTGGCCTGACCAATCCCCACACCGGCAGGCAGGCGCATGCGGTGGTCCAGCTTCGCCAGGACAATGCGCTGGGTACCCTCTACAACATCGTCGGTTTCCAGACGAAATTGAAATATGCCGAACAGATGCGGATTTTTCGTACCATTCCGGGTCTGGAGAACGCGGATTTCGCCCGGCTGGGCGGCATTCACCGCAACACCTTCCTGAACAGCCCGCGTCTTCTGGATGCGACCATGCGGCTGAAGGCCGATCCGCGGCTGCGCTTCGCCGGCCAGGTTACCGGAGTCGAGGGGTATGTCGAATCCGCCGCCATGGGGCTGGTGGCCGGCCGGTTTGCCGCCGCCGAACGTCTTGGCCAAGCCATCGTGACGCCGCCGCCGACGACGGCGTTGGGCGCGCTGGTCACCCATATCACCGGCGGCGCAGCGGCCGAAACCTTCCAGCCGATGAATGTGAATTTTGGCCTGTTTCCGCCGATCGCCGCCGAAGGGCGCCGCAAGATCAAGGGGCGCGATCGCAAGAAGGCCCTGTCGATGCGGGCGCTCGACGATCTCGGATCCTGGCTGGGCAGGGCAAGACAGGCGGCCGAGTAACCGCTATTCCCAGTCGTCCGGGGCCAGATCCGGGTAGTTGTCGATGACCGGCTTCATCACGTCCTGGCGCAGATAGCCGAGGACGTACTCGATCGTCGCCAGATAGGTCTCGTGTTCGTCCTCATCGGAATTCTGCTCGATCAGCCCGGCGGCGGAATGCAGCCGTTCGGCGACTTCCTCCATCAGCTTGACGATTTTTTCCGAAGCGTTCCGGTTCATCATGTTCAGCGCCCTTTCCTCTGCCGGCCCATATGACCGGGTCGTCGCGGCAGCGATGGTGCCCTGCAAATCGTTAAGGGATTGCTGACGGCCGCTCAGTATCGACCCTTAATCGCTCGGCCGATCAGCCGCCAGGCGCGAAACGTCAGCGGTGCCGCGTTCCGCGGGTCGAACGGGTCGTATTCAGTGGCCGCGAGGCGCGCCAGATAGGCCTCCGCCAGGACGCCGGGCAACAGTGCCGGAAGCGCCGCCCGCCCGCCCCGCACGGCAAGCGGTCGCGATTCGGCAAGCATGGTCCGGGTCAGTTCCGCAAGTTCACGGGTCGCGGCGGAAAGCGCCGGCGTCGATCGCAAGCTCTCCAGGGACCGCCGGTCGACATTGTGTCGCTCCAATACCTCCAGCGCCAGAATCGGCCGGCCGGCGCGCACACGATGGGGCACCGACCGGATCGACCCGACCAGCGCCCAGGCCGTGCCTATCATCTCGCCCGCCGCTCCCGCTCGATCTTCGGCACCGAGAATGCGCAACGCCAAACGCGTCACTGCCCCGGAACTCCGCCGACTGTATTCGACCAGCGCATCGACGGTTTCCATCCCCGTATCGGCCAGATCGGCGCGGCGCGCGTCGATCAAACCCAGAAGTTCGGCTTCCGGCAGGTCGTGGCGACGGATCGCCTCTCCCAGGCTCGCGGCGACCGGGTTCGCCGATCCCTTGCCCGCCGCGGCCGCGACGATGGCATCACGCCACCACTGCAGGCGGATTTCACCGAGCATCGGTTCGGACACGATCTCCCGGACGCGGGCGATTTCCAGGTTGAAGGCGTAGAGGGCCATCAGGCCATCGCGCCTCTCGGCCGGCGCGAAGAGTGCTGTAAGATGGCGATCAGGATCGTGGCGGCGCAGTTCCTCCGCGCACCAGTCGCGTTCGGTCGTCACAGCGCAATCAGCGCCGCCACCACGCGGCGTCCCTCGGCCAGGAGAACGTTGAAGGTGCGGCAGGCGGCCCCGGTGTCCATCGGCTCGATACCGATACCGTAACGGCGCAGTGTC
>JAHELM010000132.1 GCA_024644185.1 Rhodospirillales bacterium
CACCACCCGCAATCCAGAAAACCCGGAAAGCCCCCCATCCTTTCGCAGGAACAGGCGAGGGCCGCCGCCCGCACGAACTGCGCGTCGGTCCGCCGGGCCCTGCCGATCATCCTGTCCAGCGCCGGCCAGGCGGCAAGCGATCTCAAATCCGGCATGGCCTGGAGCGACAATCTGAGCCGCTTCGAGGCGTTATCGATGAACCAGGCGCAGATCCTGGCGTCGCTGCCGGTTCGCCGCGACGACGCCAAATTCGGGCTGCTGGTCCGCCAGGCCAGCTTCGCCTATATCGCATTTCGCGAAATGGTGCGTCGCGATATCATCGGCGGCGTCCACGAGGATATTGACGACGCCGAGATCGAAACCACGCTGCGCGCGGTGGAAGACCGCGCCACCCTGGCCAGCGCCCGCCTGCAAGCGCTGGAATCCGCTCTGACCGAAGGCTGACGGAACTTCGAAGCGATAGCCGTTTCCACGCAGCGGGATCACCCTGACGGCACCGGAACGGGAGAGATCGGATGCGACGCGGAGCCATAGCCAAACGCCTTGTCGGTATTGTTCTGCTGCTGGCAATGCCGGCGCTCGGCGGCTGTACCGCGGCGTTGATCAACCATGCGAAACAGGAAGAACGCCGCGGCGCCGCCATCCTGGAATTAAACGCCGCATGGCGCGTTCCGGGCGGCGACATGGTGATCTGCGCGACAGGCTGGCCCGCCGAACGGTCGCGCGGCGCGAAACCGGTGGCATTTCACCTGTCGGTGCCGTTGGCGCTGTTCGAGGCGCCGGCCCCGTCGCATCCGCTGCTCTTGACTTCGGAAACGCGGATTGCCCGCTACACGATCGCGCCCGACCGCATCGGATCGGGCTGTCCGGACCGGCCCGAAGACGCCCGGGACATCGCAATTGCCACTGTCTCATCCGATTATTTCAGCAGCATCCCGGCCGAGCAGGCAAGCGCCGATCAGTTGCGACAGTTCGTCGACGAAGCCGACCCGAGGCCGGCCCTGCATGTCTTCACCGGCCGGCCAGGCGATGCGGTCGCTTCGATGATGATCTATCGGCACGACGCCGCGGTCTTCGACGGATCCACCCTGGTCAAGCTCACGCCAGCCGAGCAGACGGTGAAACCGAACGAAGCCGCCTATCTCGCGGTGCCGATTGCCTTTGCCGCCGATGTCGTCGCGTTGGTTGCCGTCGTTGTCGTGTTCGCAATCGCCGCCGTCGCCGCGGCCTGACCGCCGCGCCTAACCCGCGCCCCGCCGGGCACCCGAAGCCAGCCACAGAATTCCCCCCGGCAGGCTGGAGGCGATCTGTACCAGGCCAAACAGGACCGACAGGCCTAGCGCGGCCTCGGCCGGCACGCCGGCCAGGCCCAGAACCGTCACCATCAGCCCTTCACGCACGCCCCAGCCGCCGATCGACACCGGCACCGCCGAGAGCAGCAGCACGACCGGCATCAGCACCAGCATCTCGAACACACCCAGATTCACGCCAATGGACCGGCCGATCAGCCAGACCGAGGCCAGGATCAGCAGGTGGATGGCAAAGGCCGGCAGCATCACGCGCGACGCCACCGCCGGTTCGAAGAATGCCCGACGGGCTGCCGCCGAGAGGCCGGCCAGCGGGCGAATCGTCCGCGTTTCGCGCCAGCGCCGTGGCAGCGAGGTTGCGGCCAGCAACAGGCCCAACCCGGTGACGCCGCCCAGCAGCACGACGGCCAGACCGAATCGGGCGGCGGCATCGTCCAGCCGGTTGAACAGAACCGGCGCGCCGGCGACGACGAACAGGTACAGCGCGGTCACCCTGGTGATGCGGTCGAGAAGCACACTGCCGATGGCCTGCTCCACTTTCAGGCCGAGCGCGGCGGCGCGCCAGACGCGAACGACATCGCCGCCGATCGTCGACGGCAAGGCATTGCTGAAAAACAGCCCCTCGAAAAACAGGCGGATCGCCATCGCCACCGGCAGGCGGCTGTCCAGCAGCCCGGCAACGATCGACCAGCGCCAGCCGGCGACCACGCAATGCGCGACGAAGGGGATGGTCGCCGCGGCCAGCAGCGGCAGCGACGCCCCGCCAAGCCGGTCGAGCGTGTCGCCCGGATCGACCCCGCGCAGCACCAGCCAGGCAAGCCCAATGGTGATCGCGGCCTTGATCGCCAACCCGGCCCAGCGTCGTCCCCGTGCGGACATCATGCGGCAGTTTCCTTCGCGGTTCGGCTCTGACATAGCCCGGTAACGGGGATGCGCGCAACCGCGCCCGTTATTGACAAGCCGCGCCCGTCGCCGCATCCTCGGCCGCGATACAGGACCGGGGTGTCCCCGCCGGCGGGCTTGCCGCCGATGCCGGCATATGGGGCTGAGATCATACCCGTCGAACCTGATCTGGATCATGCCAGCGCAGGGAGATACTGCCATGTTGAACAGTTCCGTCCGGCGAATCCTCGCGATTCTCGCCGCAATCGTGCTGCCGGCCGCCGCCCTGGCCGAGGTTCCGCGCATTCCCGTTCTGGTGCCCGTCACCGGCTACCTTTCGCTGGAGGGCACGGCGCAGCGCAATGGCGCCATCATGGCGCTGGAGGCCGACGCATCGGTAACCTTCGAGGTCTCCGACACCGGCACCTCGCCGGAGGTCGCGGTCACCGCCATGCGGAGGGCGCTGCGCAATACCGATGTCGGGGTGATCGTCGGACCGATCCTGGGCACGCAGATGCTGGCCATGCTGCCCCTGGCGGAGGAGTACCAGGTGCCGCTGGTCACCATCTCGGGCACGGCGCAGCTGACCGAGATGGGCAATCCCTGGATATTTCGTTTCTTCCCCGGCGATGCGGTCACCAAGATCGCCCATGCCCGCTATGTTGCCGAGGACGTGGGCGCGAAGCGGCCGGCGATCCTGTACCAGAGCACCGCCTATGGGCAGAGCGGCCACGCCAGGCTGGTCGAAGCCTTCGCCGCGCTGGGCATCGCGCCGGTCTATGAGGAAAGCCTCGACGTTGCCACCAAGGACATGACGGCGACGCTGGCCAAGGCGATGGCGGCCGGGCCGGACGTTCTTGTGCTGCACCTGCATTCAGGCCCGACGGCCCTTGTCGTTCGCCAGGCGCGGGCGCAAGGCATCGACATTCCCATCGTCGCCGGATCGGCCATGCATCAGCCAAGCACGGCGGCGCTGCTGGAGCCCGCCGAGTTGAAGGGCGTCTGCGCGGAAAGCGGCTCGTCGCCGATCTCGGGCGGGTCGCCCGAGATGGAAAAGTTCGCGGCGGACTACCGGGTAAAATTCGGCAACGAGCCCGACGCCTTCGCGCTGGCCCAGTACGACGCCGCCCGGATGCTGCTGGCCGCCCGGCATGCCGGCGCCACCGGCGGCGCGCCGCTGCGCGACTGGCTGGCCGGGAACGCCTTCGAGGGGTTGGCGATGACTTACAAATCCGACGGCAAGGGCAACATGGCGCATGATGCGGTGATCGTATGCTATGACGGCGAAAGCCGGGTGCCGCGTATCGTCAGACGGTACCAGGGGGTCGACGGCGGCCGATAGCCTCCGGCGAAGGAAGAGGCCGGCTTGGAACTGCTGCAACTCGCCATCAACGGAATTGCGCTGGGCGCCGCCTATGCGCTGGTGGCGCTGGGCTTCGTGCTGACGCTGAAGGCCACGGGCGCGGTGAATTTCGCGCAGGGCGATCTGGTCACGGCCGGCGGCTTCCTGGCGGTCGCCCTGGCCGGGTTGCTGCCGGTGCCGGGAATCCTGCTTTTGCCGATAGTGGTGCTGGCGATGGCGGGAATCGGCCTGGCCGTCGCGACGCTGTCGTGGTGGCCGCTGCGGGATCGCCCGCCCGCCACTATGTTCATCAGCACCATCGCCCTTGGGATCGTCATCCAGAACGGGCTCAACGGGGTCTTCGGGGCAGAACCGCGCGCCGCGCCGCCGCTGTTCACCGGCGGGCATGTGGAGGTGTTCGGCGCGGTCGTCGCCCGCCAGTCGCTGGCCATCCTTGCGGTGGCGGCGATCCTGATCGCCGGCGTGCATCTGCTGCTTGGCCGCACCCAGCTTGGCCGCATGCTGCGGGCGACCGCGCAGGACCGCGCGGTGGCATCCGCGCTGGGCATCCGTACCGGCGCCATGGTGATGCTGACCTTCGCGCTGGCGGCGGCCCTGTCCGGGGCGGCCGGGCTGCTGCTGGCCAACCGCTACTTCATCGCCCCGACCGATGGCGGCGGGTTTATCGTCAAGGCTTATATCGCCGTGGTGATCGGCGGCTGGGGCCGGGTGGGCGGCGCGCTGGCCGGGGCAATGCTGGTGGCGCTGTTCGAAACCATCGTCGCCGCCTGGTTCGACCAGGCCGTCGCGACCGGGCTGCTGTATGCGGCGCTGCTGGCGATCCTGGCGGTCCGGCCGCGGGGGCTGTTCGGCGAAGCGACGGGGCGGCGCGCATGAGCGGGAGGCTGACACGGTGGCTGGCGCGCGACATCAACGCGCCGGTGTTTGTCCTGGCGCTGGTGCTGGCGCTGTGGACGGTTTCGTCCGGCGACCCGTACGGGCTGCGGCTGATGACGCTGGCCGGGATCTATGCGCTGGCCACCATCGGCTATCAATTCGTTTTCGGCCATGCCGGTGCGCTGTCGCTGGCCCAGGGCTGTTTCTTCGGCATCGGCGCCTATGTCGCCGGCATGCTGGCGCTGAACCCGGGCGTCGGCGTCGAGACGACGCTGCCAGCCGCGACGCTGGCCGCAACCGTGCTGGCCGCGTTGGTCGCCCTGCCGGTGCTGCGCCTGCACTCGCATTACTTCGCGCTGGCGACGCTGGGAATCGGCCAGGCGGTGCTGCTGCTGGCGGTCAACTGGGTGTCGGTGACCGGCGGCGCCAATGGAATCGCCGGCGTTCCTTCGGCCAGCCTGCTCGGTATACCGCTTGGCCGTGGCTGGCCAATGCTGCTGCTGGTCTGGACGCTGGTGGCCGCCGCTGCGCTGGCGGCGCGTCGGCTGACCGGCGGATGGGCCGGACCGGCGCTGACCCTGATGCGCGAACAGCCACAGGCGGCCGAAGCCGCCGGGATCGACATCGGCCGGCTGCGCCTTGGCGGTTTCCTGCTCAGCGCCGGTTTCGCCGGACTTGCCGGGGCATTGCAACTGCATACGATCCGCGTGGTGTCGCCGGAGGTTCTGGAGTTCCCGGTCATGGTGTCCGTGCTGACCATCGCGGTGGTCGGCGGGCGGACCAGTGTTGCCGGGGCGATTCTGGGCGCGGTGCTGCTGGTGCATCTGCCGGAATGGTTCCGGCCCCTGCAGGAATACTATCTTCTGGCCTATGGCGTGGCGCTCATGCTGTGCGTGGCGATAGCGCCCTCGGGTCTTGCCGGCGCGGCCCTGTCCCTGCGCCGCCGCCTGTGGACAGAGCCTTCCCCGCCCCTGCCCGCGCCGATGCCGGTGCCGGTCGCGGCCGCGCCTGCATGCCTGGAGGTCCACGGGTTGACGCGCCATTTCGGCGGCGTCGCGGCGGTCGACGGCATCGACCTGGTCGTCACGCCGGGCGAAGCGCTGGGCATTGTCGGGGCGAACGGATCGGGCAAGTCGACGCTGCTGAACCTGATCGCCGGGGCCGAGCGGCCCGATGCCGGGTCGATCGCCTGGGGCGGCCGGCGGGTCCATCGGCTTTCCCCCGACCGGATCGCCCGCGCCGGCATCGCCCGCACGTTTCAGGCCATCAAGCTGGCTGACGGATTGAGCGCGCTGGACAATGTCGCCGCCGGCGACTGGCGCGGCCGCGATCTGACGCGGGCACGCGGCGCGGCAACGGCACTGCTGGCCCGGCTGGGCATCGCCGATATCGCGTGGCAGCCCTGCGGCGAGCTGCCGCCCGGTATTCGCCGGCATGTGGAAATCGCCCGCGCCCTGATCGCCCGGCCGTCGCTGCTGCTGCTCGACGAGCCGGCCGCGGGACTGGGCGCGGCGGAGCGCGAGACTCTGGGGAGCCTTCTCATGGACCTGCATGGCGACGGCATGACGCTGATCGTCGTCGAGCACGATCTGGACTTCCTGCGCCGCGTCGCCGGGCGACTGGTCTGCCTGTCTGGCGGACGCATCGTGGCGGACGGGACGCCGGATACGGTGGTGCGGCACCCTGCGGTGGTCGCCTCCTGGCTGGGGTCGCCCGGCGCGGCGGGAGGGGCCGATGGCTGAGCCGGTACTGGCGATCGACGATCTGGCGGTGGCACATGGCACCGTCCGCGCGGTGGAGGGCGCCAGCCTGACCGTCGCCGCCGGCGAGATCGTCGCTCTGGTGGGCGACAACGGTTCCGGCAAGTCGAGCCTGCTGAACACCGTGATCGGCCTGATTCCCGCCATGGCCGGCACCATCCGCCTGAATGGAGAGCCGCTGGCCGGCTTGCCGCCGGTCGACCGGGCACGGCGCGGCATCGGCTATGTACCCGAGGGGCGCCGCGTGTTTCCCGGCATGACGGCCGAGGAGAACCTGCTGGTCGCCAGCCGCGACGGCGCGGCGCGGCGCAGCGCCCGCGCGAGCGAGATGTATGGACTGTTCCCGCAACTCGCCGCCCGTCGGCACGCGCCGGCGTGGCAGCTGTCGGGCGGCGAACAACAGATGCTGGCCGTCGCGCGGGCGCTGATGGGGCGTCCGCGCCTGCTGCTGGTCGACGAGCCGACGCTGGGCCTCTCGCCGGCGGTTGCGGCGGCGGTGATCGCCACGCTGCGCGGCATAGCCCGGTCCGGCGGCGCCATCCTGCTGGCCGAGCAGGACCGCCGCTCTGCCGAAGCCATCGCCGACCGTATCCTGCCGATGCGCCTCGGGCGGATCGGGTGATTCCAGCCCCTGCACGAAAGAAGGGCGGCCCGCCGTGGCCGCCCTTCGTCTTCATCGACGGATTTC
>JAHELM010000133.1 GCA_024644185.1 Rhodospirillales bacterium
ATGGCGGTGATCTGGCCCAGGATCACCGCCATGCCGCCGGTCATGTATTCGCAGCCGTTGGAGCCGCAGCCCTCGACCACCGCATGAGCGCCGGAATTGCGCACGGCGAAGCGCTCGCCGGCCTGTCCGGCGGCAAACAGCCGCCCGGCGGTCGCCCCGTACAGAACGGTATTGCCGATAATGGTGTTCTCGTTCGACACCAGCGGGCTGGAAACCATCGGGCGGACGACGATCTCGCCGCCCGACAGGCCCTTGCCGACATAGTCGTTGGCGTCGCCGAACACCTCCAGCTTCAGCCCCTGCACCGCCCAGGCGCCGAGCGACTGTCCGGCCGAACCCCGCAGCCGCACCGTGATGTGGCCGGGTTTCAGCCCGGCCATGCCGAACTGGCGGGTGATCTTCGAACTCATGCGGGTACCGACGGCGCGGTCCGTGTTGCGCACATTGTAGGTCAGCTGCATCTTCTCGCCGGCCTCGAACAGCGGCCTGGCATCGACGATCATCCGCGTGTCCAGCGCCTCGGGCACCTCGTTGCGGCCCTCGATCGCGCAATAGCTCGGATACCCGCCGGTGTCGGACTTCACCAGCAGCGGGTTGAGATCGAGATCGTCGAGATGCGCCGAGCCGCGACTGATCTGGGCCAGGAATTCGGTCCGGCCGATCACCTCGTTGAGCGAGCGCACACCCAGAGAGGCGAGAATTTCGCGAACCTCCTCGGCGATGAAGCTGAACAGGTTCACCACCTTCTCCGGCGTGCCGGAGAAGCGGGCCCGCAGCTCGGGCTTCTGCGTGCAGACGCCGACCGGGCATTTGTTGGTGTGGCACTGGCGCACCATGATGCAGCCCATGGCGATCAACGAGGCGGTGCCGACACCGAATTCCTCGGCCCCCAGGATCGCCGCGATGACCACGTCGCGCCCGGTCTTGATGCCGCCATCGGTGCGCAGCCGCACGCGGTGGCGCAGCCGGTTCAGGGTCAGCACCTGATGCACCTCGGCCAGCCCCATCTCCCACGGGATGCCGGCATATTTCAGCGACGTCTGCGGCGATGCGCCGGTGCCGCCGTTATGCCCGGAAATCAGGATGATATCGGCATTCGCCTTGGCCACGCCGGCGGCGATGGTGCCGATGCCCGACCGCGCCACCAGCTTGACGCAGACCCTGGCGTCCGGGTTGATCTGCTTCAGATCGTAGATCAACTGCGCCAGATCCTCGATCGAGTAGATGTCATGGTGCGGCGGTGGCGAGATCAGCATTACGCCGGGCGTCGAATGGCGCAGCCGGGCGATCATCTCGGTCACCTTGAAGCCCGGAAGCTGGCCACCCTCGCCGGGCTTGGCGCCCTGGGCGATCTTGATCTCGATCTCGCGGCACATGTTCAGGTATTCGGCGGTGACGCCGAAGCGGCCGGACGCAACCTGCTTGATCGCCGAATTCGGGTTGTCGCCATCGGCATTGGGCTTGAAGCGCGCGGGATCCTCGCCGCCCTCGCCGGAATCCGACTTGGCGCCGATCCGGTTCATGGCGATGTTCAGGGTCTCATGCGCCTCGGGACCGAGCGCGCCCAGCGACATGCCCGGCGTCACGAAGCGCTTGCGGATCTCGGTGATCGATTCGACCTGTTCCTCGGGCAGCGGGCCGCCCGGCGGATGGAAGTCCAGCAGGTCGCGCAGGTGGATCGGCGGCAGTGCCCGCAACTGCTCGCAATATTTCCTGTACACGCTGTACGAGTCGCTCTCGACGGCGCGCTGCAGCGTGTGGATGGCATTGCCCTCCCAGGAATGCGCCTCGCCGCCGCGCCGGTAGCGGTAGTAGCCGCCGACCGGCAGGGCCAGGGCCCCGGCATCGAAGCTGCGCGCGTGCTGGGCCACGACCTTGCGCTGCAGGCCGTGCAGGCCGATGCCCGAGATGCGGCTCGGCAGGCCGGGGAAGAACTCGGCGACCAGCGCGCGCGAAAGGCCGACGGCCTCGAAATTATAGCCGCCGCGATACGAGCTGATGACCGAGATGCCCATCTTCGACATCACCTTCAGCAGCCCGTCCTCGATCGCCTTCTTGTAGCGCTTCAGGGCGTCGGGCAGCGACAGCTTGCCGAACAGGCCGCGGCGATGGCGGTCGGCGGTCGCGGCCAGTGCCAGCCACGGGTTCACCGTGGTCGCGCCGACGCCGACCAGCACCGCGAAATAATGCACGTCCAGGCATTCCGCGCTGCGCACGTTGACCGAGGTGAAGGTGCGCAATTCACTGCGCACCAGATGCGTATGCACGGCACCCGTCGCCAGGATCATCGGCAGCGGCGCGCGCTCCGGCCCGATCGCGGTATCGCTGAGGATCACATGAGTGCAGCCGCCGCGCACCGCGTCCTCCGCCTCGCGCTGGATGCGGTTCAGCGCGTCGGCCATGGCCTGCGGCCCGTCGGCCGGACCGAAGGTGCAGTCGATCTCGACGGCGGTCTTGCCCATGTGCCGGCGGATCGCCTCGAATTCCCCATCCAGCAGCACCGGCGAGGGCAGTTCGATGATGTCGAGCTGGCTCTCGTCCTCGTCCAGCACGTTGCCGAGATTGCCGAGGCGGGTCGCCAGCGTCATCACCTGGCGTTCGCGCAGCGAATCGATCGGTGGGTTGGTAACCTGGCTGAAATTCTGCCGGAAGAAATGGTGCAGCCCGCGGAACTGGTTGGACAGAACCGCGATCGGCGTGTCGTCACCCATCGAGCCGATGGCTTCCTTGGCGTCCTCCACCATCGGGTGCAGGATCAGCTCGATATCCTCCATCGACCAGCCGACCGCGACCTGGCGGCGCAAGAGGTCCTCCGGCGCCAGGGTCTCGGCCGATTCCACCGCCTTGCCGACCAGTTTTTCCAGATGCCGGATGCGCGTCGCCCAACGGCCGTAGGGCCGCTGTGCCGCCACCCGATCCTTCAGTTCGCGGTCATGGAACAGCCGGCCGTCCTTCAGGTCGACGCCGATCATCTGGCCCGGGCCCAGCCGGCCCTTCTCGACGATGTCCTGCTCGTTCACCGGCACCATGCCGGCCTCGGAACCGGCGATCAGCAGGCCGCCGCGGGTCACCGTATAGCGCAGCGGGCGCAAGCCGTTGCGGTCCATGCCGGCGATCGCCCAGCGACCGCCGAAGGCGCAGATCGCCGCCGGCCCGTCCCACGGTTCCATCACGGCGCTGGCATAGGTATAGAATTCCCGATGCGCCGTCGGCATGGTCTGGCTGTTCGACCAGGCCTCCGGAATCATCAGCGACTTCACCGTCGGCAGGTCGCGCCCGGCGCGCACCAGCACCTCGAATACCGAATCGAGCGCCGCCGAATCCGAACTGCCGGGCTGGATCACCGGCTTGATGTCGGCGATATGCTCGCCCAGGGCCGGGTCGTCGAGCCGGGTCTCGTGGCTCTTCATCCAGTTGACGTTGCCCAGCAGCGTGTTGATCTCGCCGTTATGCGCCAGCACGCGGAACGGCTGCGCCAGACGCCAGGTCGGGAACGTGTTGGTGGAATAACGCTGGTGGTAGATCGCGAAATTCGAGACGAAACGTTCGTCCAGAAGATCCGGGTAGAAGGCGGTCAACTGCTCGGCCAGGAACATGCCCTTGTAGATTACCGAGCGGCAGCTCAGCGAGCAGATATAGAAATCGGTGATGTTCTCGCGCAGCAGCGCCTTTTCGATCCGACGGCGGATGACGAACAGGTCGATCTCGAACTGCTTGTCATCCACATGCCGTTCGTTGGAGATCATGATCTGCTCGATCTCGGGGCGGGTGGCGTTGGCCTTCTCGCCGATCACCTCGACATTCGTCGGTACCTGGCGCCAGCCGTAAATCCGGTGCCCGAAGCGCAGAATCTGGGTCTCGACGATCGACCGGCAGCGTTCCTGGGCCGCCAGGTCGGTGCGTGGCAGGAACACCATGCCGACGGCCAGCCGGCCCTTGTCCGGCTCGTGCCCGGTGCGGCGGATATGTTCCTTGAAGAAATCCTGCGGGATCTGCACATGGATGCCGGCGCCGTCGCCGGTCTTGCCGTCGGCGTCCACCGCGCCGCGGTGCCACACCGCCTTCAGCGCGTCGATGCCCGCCACCACCACCTCGCGGCGCGGCTTGCCGTCGATCGCGGCGATCAGGCCGACGCCGCAGGCATCGTGCTCCTGCGACGGGTCATAGGCATGGCCTGCCTGCAGGCGGGCGACGTTCCCGGTCCAGGACGTGACGAAATCGCTCATATGGTTCCCCTATCGGCGCGGCTTCAGGAAGCCCGCGCCAGTGCTTTGTTCTCGCTGCTTTCAAGCCAGGCATGGATGCCTTCCGCGGCGTCGCGGCCGTCGCGCACGGCCCAGACCACCAGGCTGGCGCCGCGCACGATGTCGCCGGCGGCGAATACGCCCTCCATTGCCGACATCTGCGTGCGCGGATCGACCTTGACGGTGCCCCAGCGGGTCACCGGCAGCTTTGCCTCGCCGAACAGCGCCGGCAGGTCCTCGGGGTCGAAACCCAGCGCGGTAACGACCAGGTCGGCGTCGATGTTATGGGCCGAATCCTCGATTACTTCCGGTGCCTGCCGTCCCGAGGAATCGGGCGCGCCGAGGCGCATCCGTTCGGCCCGCACGGCGCGTACCGCCTTGTCGCCCAGGAAGGCGACCGGCTGGGTCAACCAGACGAATTCGACGCCTTCCTCCTCGGCATTGGTGACCTCGCGCAGCGAGCCGGGCATGTTCTCGCGGTCGCGGCGATACAGGCATTTCACCGATCTTGCACCCTGCCGGATGGCCGTGCGGACGCAATCCATGGCGGTGTCTCCGCCACCCAGAACCACGACATTCCTGCCGCTGGCGTCCAACCGGCCGGAGTCGAAATCGGGCACGTCGTCGCCCAGCCCCTTGCGATTGCTGGCGGTCAGATACTCCAGCGCCGGTACGATTCCGGCGAGCCCCGAACCCGGCGCGTGGATTTCACGGGTCCGGTAGACGCCGGTGGCGATCAGCACGGCGGAATGCCGCTTGCGCAGATCGGCCAGCGTGGCGTCCCGGCCAACCTGGAAATCCAGATGGAAGGTAACGCCGCCATCGGCCAGCAGGCGGCCGCGCCGCTCGACCACGTCCTTTTCCAGCTTGAAGCCGGGAATGCCGTAGATCAGCAGCCCGCCGACCCGGTCGTAGCGGTCGTAGACATGCACCTGATAGCCCTTGTGGCGAAGCTGTTCCGCCGCCGCCATTCCGGCCGGGCCGGCGCCGACGATGCCAACCGATTCCTTGCGCTCGCGGGCCGGCTTTGCCGCCTTCACCCAGCCGCGCTCCCAGGCCGTGTCGGTGATGTATTTCTCGATCGAACCGATGGTGACCGAACCGTGGCCCGACTGCTCGATGACGCAATTGCCTTCGCACAGCCGGTCCTGCGGGCAGATGCGACCGCAGATCTCGGGCATGTTGTTGGTGGCGGACGCCAGCGCATAGGCCTCTTCCAGGCGGCCCGAGGCGGTCAGCATCAGCCAGTCCGGAATATTGTTGTGCAGCGGGCAATGCACCTGGCAGAACGGCACGCCACATTGCGAGCAACGCGACGACTGCGTTGCCGCGCCCGCCGGATCGAATTCGCGATAGATTTCGTCGAAATCCGCGCCCCGTTCCCGCGCGCCGCGCTTGTCGGGCATGACCCTCCCGGTTTCGACGAATCGCAGCATCTCCACCGGCCCCGATGTTTGTGCCGCGATCCCGGTCTTGCCCGCATTGCTCTTCTTGGCCACGTCCCGATCCCGTAATCCGCTGTTTGCCCGGTCGGCGCGCTGGAATGCCGCGCCAGAGAGGGTGCAGCTATAGCGAAAGGAGATCGGGCTGGCGAGCGAAAAAACACATGGTAAGACAGCAGTACTGCCCTAATAATCCGGAAACCTCGGGAACCCGCGGCCAGAATGCCCGTCGGCTCGGCGAGCTCTCGCCAAAACAAGGTCCGTTTCGGCCCTTTCTTTCCGCCGCCCTCTCCTGTCTGGCTCTGGCGAGGCGTGACGGAGTATGGCATAAGCATCGCGAAGGCAGACCTCGGGAAAGAGGGACACACCGTGGCGTTGATACAGATACTCGTTCTGGCGATTGTTCAGGGCATCACCGAATTCCTGCCGATCAGCTCGTCCGGGCATCTGGTGGTGACGTCGCGGGTCATGGGCTGGCCCGACCAGGGCCTGACCGTGGATATCGCGGTCCATGTCGGCACGCTGCTGGCGGTTATCCTGTATTTCTGGCGCGATGTCGGGCGCATCGCCCTGGGCACGCTTCGCCTCGCCACCTTCCGCGGCGGTGCCGACGCGCGGCTGGCGCTGATGCTGTTGATCGCCACGATGCCGGTGGTGATCGCCGGATTTTTCGGCAAGCCCTATGTCGAGCCGCTGTTCCGCAATGTCGCCGTCATCGCCTGGGCGACGATCGGTTTTGCCATTGTCCTGTGGGTTGCCGACCGGATCGGCATGACCCTGCACCGGATCGAACACGTGACCGGCGCCTCGGCCCTGATCATCGGCCTGGCGCAGGTGCTGGCGCTGATCCCGGGGACAAGCCGGTCGGGCATTACCATGACGGCGGCGCGCATGATGGGCATGGAACGTGGCGAGGCCGCGCGCTTCTCGCTGTTGCTGTCGATCCCGACGATTGCCGGCGCCGGCCTTCTCGCCGGGCGGGATCTGTACCAGAGCGGCAACATCCAGCTGGGCTACGATGTCGCCCTTGCGGTCGTCCTGTCCTTCGTCATGGCGATCGGGGCCATCGCCTTTCTGATGAACTGGCTGCAAAACGCCGGCTTCGGCCCGTTCGTACTCTATCGCATCGCACTGGGCGGCGCGCTCTTGTACTGGATCTATATTTGATCAGGCGCGCTGGGATCGGCT
>JAHELM010000134.1 GCA_024644185.1 Rhodospirillales bacterium
CCAGCGGATCGGCGAACCAGCGCACACCCATGGCGATCAACAGAATGAAGATGCCGCCCGCGACCGAGGACAGGTAATAGTCCAGGTTACCCTCGCGATGCGTACCCCACATGTGCCACAGGCCGACGAGAATGCCGATCACACCGAAGGTGTAGCTCAGCATCACGATCTCGCCGGTCATCTTGGCGTTCCCCAGATAGTCGTACAGTCCCGACAGCGCGCCTGAGGACGTCAATCCGCCGAGCGCGGCGAAGACGACGCCCATGATCAGAAGCGCGGGATGCTTCTTGGTATAGACCATCATGTACCTCCCTCTTTGAATATCGCTTCATTTGTCCGACCACGCCTATCGAGACTGTCGCAATGCGACAGGCGGCGCCCCGGCCGGAATGGGGCACCGGAAACGAATTCGACAAAATTCGAAGAAACAGACAGCAACCCGCGCCGAATCCGTGGCAAGGCAATTGCCCGGCGCGATTGGCCTTCACGACCATGCATATCCGCTGGGACGCGCATTGTCCCCCCCTTTTGACAACAGCGGCATGGCCGTTACGTGCGGCCGTAGCGTAATTATGTTCTTTATGATGTTAGAATAAGATTGAATTTTTGGACAATAATTTCGTGCGCGGGAATACCGCGCAAAAAAAATGACGGTAGAACAAGGCTCTGAGGGAGTCGGCCCGGCCCCGGCGGCCGACCGGACTGGTTACTCCGGCGGCGGACCGCCATTATCGGCGAGGGTATACCAGGCAACAACAGTTCGCGCGCCGATCGTCATCCAGCACAGCACGCCAAAGGCGACCGCGATCCAGACGAACCAGTCCGGTATCAGGCAGGCGAGAACATAGATGCCCAGCGTCTCGCTGGCCTCGACCAGCCCGCCGAGGACATAGACGGATTTCTTGCCGTGGCTTTCGGTGCGGTAGTGCCGCTTCTCGGCAAGGGCCGCATAGGCCAGCAAGCTGGCCTCGGTTCCCATGAAGGAAAACAGCAGGAAGGCCGCCGCCAGGGCATTGCGGTCGGGGTCGGCCAGGGCGAAGCCAAGCACGACAGCGCCGAAGAAGATGAAATCCCCGACCACATCGAAATAACCGCCAAAATCGGTGACGCCGTTGCGGCGCGCCACCGCCCCGTCAAGGCCATCGAGCACCCGGTTGGCGAGAATCAGCCCAAGCGCCCAGAAATACAAATGACTGGCCAGCGCTATGAGAACCAGCGGGACCAGTAACAGAGCCATGAGTGTCAGCGCATTCGCCGAAATCCCGGTACGCGCGATCTGCCGGCCGATGAAGTCCAGTGGCGGGTCGAGCAGTTTGCGGGTCACGACATCGAGCATGC
Organism: Rhodospirillales bacterium; assembly: GCA_024644185.1. GTDB lineage: Bacteria > Pseudomonadota > Alphaproteobacteria > UBA8366 > JADFVY01 > JAHELM01. Next base: position 1,339 of record JAHELM010000134.1, read on the forward strand.
CCCTGCCCTCACTCTACCGGGCGCAACCGTGCCGGCTCGTCCGCCGGTTCCGAAACGGCAGGCTTCCGATCCACCGCTTCCGCGCCTTCATCGCGCTCGCCATGCATGCGCTCGGCCTCGGCCTTCAGACGCGCATAGCTGCGCATGGAAAAACCAAAGCTGATGACATAGCCCAGCAGGATAAAGGTCAGGGTCTTCCATGGCGCGGCCGTCAGCCCAACGATCAACAGAAGCGCCACCAGCAGCAGCGGCACGATCATGCCGACCGGAATTTTTGCCTTCTTGAAGGAATAGGTCGGGACGCGGCTTACCATCAACAGCGCGACGATCACCGCCCACACCGCCACGCCTGCCGGATGAGCCAGGAAATCGAAGGCGGAGGCAAAGCTGGCCACCATCGGCAACAGCGCCAACGCCGCCCCAGCCGGCGCCGGAACGCCGGTAAAGTAGTTGTAGGCATAGGGCGGCAGCTTGCCCATATTGGTGTTGAACCGCGCCAGCCGAAGGCCACAGGACACCGCCAGGAACAGTGTGACGGCCCAGCCGATACCGCCCAGGTCCTGCAGGCTCCAGAAATACAGGATCAGCGCCGGAGACACGCCGAAGGCGACAAAATCGGAAAGCGAGTCCAGCTCGGCCCCGAATTCGCTGGCCGATTTGAGCAACCGGGCCATACGTCCGTCCAGCCCATCCAGCACGCCGGCGACGAAGATCGCCAGCACCGCGTATTCCCACTTGCCGTTCAGCGCGAAGCGAACCCCGGTCAGACCGGCGCAGGTGGCGCCGATGGTGATCATGTTGGGGATCAGCTTGGAAATGCTCAATCCCGGAAACCGGGGTACACGGCGAACGCCGCGTATCTTCGCCTTGCGCTTCAGCATCAGCGTTGTTCTCCTGTCCGGGCCAGTTCCGGCGCGGTCAGATCGGCGAGAACCGTCTCGCCCGCGACCGCCAACTGACCGACGCAAACCAGTGGCGCCACGCCTTCGGGAAGGTAAACGTCGACGCGGCTGCCGAAGCGGATCATGCCGAACCGCTCACCGCCACGCACCGTTTGCCCCTCGACGAGGCCGCAGAGGATGCGCCGCGCCACCAGACCGGCGATCTGCACGAAGGCGATCTCGCGCCCATCGGCCACCCGCATCCGTACCGACTGCCGCTCGTTGAACTCGCTGGCCTTGTCGAGCGAGGCATTGAGGAACTTGCCCGGCCGGTACGCCAGACCGACGATCGATCCGTCCGCCGGGACCCGGTTTACATGAACATTGAACACATTCATGAAGACGCTGATGCGCGTGCGCTTGTCGTCGCCCATGCCGAGTTCCGGCGGCGGCGCAACCGCTTCGATCATCTGCACCAGCCCATCCGCCGGACTGACCACAAGCCCGGCACGCGTTGGCGTAACCCGCTCGGGATTGCGGAAGAAATACGTGCACCAGGCGGTCAGCACGCCGCCGATAAAGAAGAATGGCGGCCATATCCAGCCGAGAATCAGCGTGACCCCGGCAAAAATCGGAATGAACCGCCAGCCCTCCGGATGGATCGGCACGATGATCGAGCGCACGGAGTCCAGAATGTCCGATGCCATGATGTCTGTTCGATTCCTCACGAAATTTCAGGCCGGAGAGACCTTGCCGCCCCCCGGCGGCACATGCCCAATACCTAAGCATGCCCGCCACCGAGGGCAAGCCGCTTTCGCACGACCGCCCAACTCCCGGCTCTAGTTGGCGCCTGGCACTTCCAGAATCTGACCGGGATAAATCAGATCGGGATCGCGGATCCGGTCGCGGTTGGCCTCGAAAATCACCGTGTAGCGCGTGCCCTCGCCCAAGGTCCGGCGGGCGATCCGCCACAGACTGTTACCGGGCTGCACGACGACCATGGTGTTCCCGGCGGCAATGATCTGCGGGTCCGCCCGCGAGAAGGGGAATTCCAGACGCGCGATGACCTTGTCGGCGACCGTTTCATCGACGCGAACGGTGTAGAGGCCAGGATTGATATGCCTGCTGACGATAAGCTTCCAGGCCCCCGCCGCATCCGCGACCGCCGCGCCCAGAGCTTCATTGTCCAGATATACACGGATTTCACTGTCCGGGTTGGCGCCGCCGCTGAGCGCCAGATTTCCGGCCTCGTCGTAATCTAGGACATCGACGGTGAGGCGCATGGTGGGCTCGCCGGGTGCCGGCTTGACCTTGATCTCCACGTCGGCGGGCGGTTGCTGCAATACCTTGCTGGCATCGAAGCCCTGACTGGGCACCTCGACGGCCAATGGCGAGGCCGGCTCGGTCGCGGGCCGCCCCGCGATATCCTTGCCCTGCTCCGGCACAACGACGACGACCGATTTTTCCGACCAAATCTCGCGGCCATCGGCAAGCTGCGAGGACAGACGCAATTCATGGGTGCCCGGGCTCAACGGCCCCCCCGGTACCAGGACCCACTCGCCACGCGAATCCGCGGCGACCATGCCCAGCGACCCATCGCCGTCATGCACCGTCACCTGGGCGCCCGGCGCGGCGCGGCCGGCAATGACAGCGTCGCCGGTGGACGCCACGCGAACAACATCGAATTCCGGCAGGATGTCTGCCGGTTGCCGCGCCGTGGAGGGGGCCACGGGCTGTTGCGGCGCCGGTTCGACCGGCGCCGGGGTCGGCACAACCGAGATCGGCGCCGGAGGAGCTGGCGCATCTTCGACCGCGAGCCAGTAACTCAGTCCGAGCGCGATCAGAATCAGCAGAAGTCCAACCGCGCCGATAACCAGGAATCTCTTCACTGTGCAAAGCCCCGCCCGCCCTGATTTGCCAATGTCCAGCCTAATACGCGCGGCGTTACTAAGCAATCGCAACGGCCGGGGGGATGGCTCACCGGGGTTGTCGCACGATCTTCCTCTCGACCGGCGGCAGCGTGGACAGATAGAGCGCGATCGCCTGGCGATCGTCGGGCGTGAGGCGGCTGGTCGTGTTCTCGACGACTTCCGCCATGGCCCCGCCGGCAAAATCGCCTGCAGGGTCCATGCCCATTTGCAGATAGGTGACGATGTCCTCGCGCGACCAGTCGCCGATGCCGCTACCCGGTTGCGGCGTGATATTGGGCACCGGCCCGCCGTCCGGCCCGGCCGGGTTGCCGCCCAGCATCAGGCCATTGTCGACCGCGCCCAGCACGCCCCGTGGCGTGTGGCACTCGCCGCAATGACCCAGAACGCGCACCAGATACGCGCCACGGCGCCAGGACTCGGCTTCGCCGGCGGCATTTTCGGGCGTCGGACCCGCGTCGAATTCACCGGGCGCGAAATAGAGCGCGCGCCAAATACCGGTCAGGGTTCGCAGGTTGAAGGGAAATGCGAGTAGGTGTTCGCGGCTCGGCTCGGCCACGGGTTCGACGATGCGCAGATAGGCCCAGAGGTCGGCAATGTCGGCATCCGTCATGCCAGCGAAGGATGTGTATGGAAAGGCTGGATAATACGACTGCCCGTTCGGGGCAACGCCCTGCCGCAGGGCACGGGTAAGATCCTCTTCGGTCCAGGTGCCGATCCCAAACTCCCGGTCCGGCGTTATGTTCGGCGCATGGAACGTGCCGAAGGGGGTCTTCAGCGCCCGCCCGCCGGCCAGGGGACTTCCCTTGTTCTTGACGTCCGTGTGGCAGCCGAGACAACCGGCCGCCTGAAAGACATACGCGCCGCGGCGGGTTGCCTCGGTAACGAGCAGCGTGGTACTCGCCGCCGGCCCGGAGGGGAAGCCGGCAACCAGCAGCAGCACGACCAACGCCGCGGCGCGCAAGGTCATCGAGGATCAGGCCTTCAATTGTCGAGCTTCTGGCGGAACGGCGTGTGGCAGCCGCCGCAGCCTTCCTTGCCGACCGGCGCCAGCGCGGCACCGATCGCCGGCGCATCGCCGCCGGCGGCGGCCTGTTGCAGTTTGCCCGCAAGGTCGCCGAGATTGGCGGCCGCAGCCTCGAACTTCGTGAAATCGACCCAGATTTCCGGCTTCGCGCCGGTCTTCGGGTCGGTCACCATGTCCATGCCGGTCCCGGCGGGGAACAGCGAGGGGATAAGCTTGGCGGTCGCGGCGATCTGGCCAGCCCGCGCAGCGACATCGCCCGCGGAACCCTGGCCGGTCTTCACGAACTCGGTAATCGCCTTCATGTTGGCGCCAAGCTGCTTCATCGTCTCCTGCCGCTTCTTGACAATGTCCGCGGCGCTGTCGCCAAGCGCCGGGCCGGCAAGGACGCCCAGAACCGCGATCATGGCGACGACCGGCGCGGCAACCGCACTTGCAAACCGAATCTTCATAATATCCATCCCATTATGTTCCCTGTCCGGGTCAGGGCGAAATGCCCGTCCCGATTCACTTTTACACGAATAGCGCGCCGGCATTCCCGGCGCGGTTCACTTTTTCTTGATTGCGATCGTTCTCGCCCCGAGGCGCGGACAAATTCGCAGGACACGACAATCGCCGCTTGCCTCGGCGGGATGGAGGACGAAGAATGACATCCATGGCCAAGATCAAAACCCTCTGCGTTTATTGCGGATCGTCCAGCCGTGGCCGCGAAAGCCACAAGGTGGCGGCGATGCGTCTCGGCAAGTTGATGGCGCATGCCGGCATCCGCCTGATATTCGGCGGTGGCCAGGTCGGGCTGATGGGGATCACCGCACAGGCCGTGCTGAGTGAGGGCGGCGAGGTGACCGGCATCATCCCCAAATTTCTCGACGAAGTCGAGGTGGGGTTGAAGGGCTGCACCGAGTTGATCATCACCCCCGACATGCATACCCGCAAGCAGAAGATGGCCGAACTGGCCGACGCCTTCGTGGTGCTTCCCGGCGGCTTCGGCACGCTGGACGAGACCTTCGAGATCCTGACCTGGAAGCAGCTTGGCCTGCACGACAAGCCGGTGGTGATCGTCGATCTGGACGGCTACTGGTCGCCGCTGAACGCGGTGTTTGAACGCTTGATCGGCGAGCATTACGCCCGCCCCGACAATCGCGCGCTCTATCGTTTCGTCGACAGCGTCGAGGAGATCCTGCCGGCCCTGGACGCCGCCCCCGCCTTCGCCCCCGGGGTCGCGGCGAAGCTGCTATAGGTCACTGGCCCGCGATACCGCCGGTGAACGTCCAGGTCGTGGTCGTCGGCGTTGTGGTCGCAGGGTCGGTCGCGCTGCCGCTGCCGCTGGCGCTGAAGACACCCAGGATTTCGTTGGCCGCGGGACCGTAGAAGCCACCCGACATTGTCCCCGTGCCGCCGGTCAAAGTATAGATCGGAGTCAGGGAACTGTCGGTAACCGTACTGCTGAAACTTCCGCTGAAGGTATTGCCGGAAATCGTGGCGCTGCCGGTGGCGCCAACGGAGTAGGTGGTGGCGCCGACCGCGGTGGTGGCGCCGGTAACATCCAGGGTTCCGCCAGCGAAATTGGCCGTCGCGCTCATCGCCATGCTGACATCGCCGGCATAGCCCGGGACCGCAAGACGCCCGGTCATCGTTCCGGCGTAGGTGCCGAACCCCGTTACCGGCATGCTGGCAAC
>JAHELM010000135.1 GCA_024644185.1 Rhodospirillales bacterium
CCGCACCTTCTGGGCAATCACCGTGGTGAAGGTATGGAAATGCGAGATGGTGAAGACGGTGGTGTTGTAGTTTTCGAACGAAGCCAGAAAGGCGATGACCGCCGCCGAGAAAATCGCCGGCTTCAGGAACGGCAGCAGGATCCTGCGGAACGCCTGGGTATTGCTGGCACCGAGATCGAGAGCCGCTTCCAGCTGCCCGGTATCGAAGCGCTGCAGCCGGGCGATCAGCATCAGCATGCAATAGGACGAGATGAAACAGGACTGGCCAAGGATCGTCAGGAACACGCCGTTGTACAGGAAGCTGCCATATTCCAGCCCCAGCATCTGCGCCACGCGGTCCCAGAACAGGATCGTCGAGATGCCGAGCACGACGCCGGGCATCAGGATCGGGGTCGTGATCAGCGTATAATAGGTGGCGCGCGCCTTTGGCCATATCTGCGTCAGAAACAGCGCGCCGGCGAGGCCGAGCGAGACCGAAAGCACGACCACGCCCACACCGATTCCGAGCGAGGTCAGCAGTCCGCTCTGCAGCCGATCGTCGCCGGCCAGCTTTACGAACCATTCGAAGGTCAGGCATTCCCACGGCGATACGCGCGGGAACCCGGAGCTGTTGAAGGCCGTGAAGACCATGATCAACAGCGGCCCGAACAGGAAGCCGAAGAACATCAGCAGATAAAGGCCGAGCATGCCGCGTATCAGCAAAGACCCCCTCATCGGCCGATCTCGCCCATCTTGACCCGGAACAGCTTCATCATGCCGAGCACGATGGCCATGCAGGACACCAGCAGGATGATCGCGTAGGCCGCGCCCCGCGGCCAGTTGAAGTATTCGAAAAAGCCCTGATAGATGATCTGCGTGAACCACAGACTGGACGGCCCACCCAGGATCTGCGGCGCGGCCAGCGCGCCCGACGCCAGCATGAACACCATCGTACAGCCCGAGGTAATGCCAGGTTTGGCGAAGGGCATGACGATGCGCCAGTGGATGCGCCACCATGACGCCCCCATGTCGCGCGCCGCCTCGATCTGATTACGGTCCAGGCTCTCGATGGCGTTGTACAGCGGGAACACCATCAGCAGGACATAGGCGTAACCGAGCCCGGCATAGAGCGCCACATCGGCGCGGATGAAGTCGATCGAATTATCGATCAGGCCAAGCTGCTTGAGCACGGTATTGATCAGGCCGATATCGCCGAAGATGACGCGGAAGGCAAAGGCGCGCAGAATCTCGTTGATCCAGTACGGCACCACCAGCGACAGCGCCAGCACGCGCGCCCAGCCGCCGCGCGCGACCTGGGCCAGATAATAGGCGATCGGGTAGCACAGCACGAAATTGAACGCGGTAACGAAAAGCGCCGCCAGCAGCGTCCGGCCGAAGACGAGAACATCGACCGCGTTGTAACCGTCCGGATTGCCTGGATTGCCGAAGATGAAATACAGGTAATTGGTGACCGTATAGACATCCTCGGGTCCACCGACCTTGCCAGGCGGCAGATCGTGGCGGAACGAAAAATCGACCATTGCCAGCTGCGGCAGCACGATCAGCACCAGGATCCAGACCGTAACGCCGATCAGCATGAAGGCCGCCATGCCGATGCCGTTGCGGTCGACAAATCCCTTGAACCACTTCGCCAGCGTCATCGGCATTCCGCCCCTGTGCCCGCTATTCTTCGGCCGACAGCGCGCCGGAAGGCAGCGCCACCGCCAGATCGGGATCGAATCCGAGGGTCAATTCAGTGCCAGCGCCGGTGCCCCGCGATTGCCCCCCGCGATTGGTCAGCGACATCTTGATCGCGGCGCCGCCCGCCCCTTCCAGAAAGACGTGGGAACTCTGCCCCTCGAATTCCTCGTTGACGACACGGCCAACCAGACGGTTATCGCCGGAAGATCCGGTCTCCGCGATATCCAACGCTTCCGGCCGGATGAACAGCATCGCGCTGTCGCCGGGCTTCAGCGCGCCGCGCGCCGCCGTGGCGATGCGCGCGCGCAGATTGCCGACGCCGGTGGCAATCACCGCATGCCGGGCGCCGATCGATTTCACGGTGCCGGCAAACGCATTGTTCTCGCCGACGAAAGAGGCGACGAAGGCGGTCGCCGGATCGCCATAGATGGTCTTGCCGTCGCCGATCTGTTCGATCACCCCTTCGCGCATGACCGCGACATGATCCGACATTGTCAGGGCTTCGCCCTGATCGTGGGTGATGTAGATGAACGTCAGACCGACCCGTTTCTGGATGGCGCGCAACTCGGTGCGCATGTGCTGTCGCAATTTCAGGTCGAGCGCCGACAACGGTTCGTCGAGCAACAGCACCTGCGGCTCGGCGGCAAGGGCGCGCGCCACGGCGACGCGCTGGCGCTGGCCGCCCGACAACTCGTGTACGAACTTGTCGCCCTGGTCACCCAGCGCGATCAGTTCCAGAAGCTCGTCGGCTCGCTTGCGCCGGGCCTCCTTCGGATGGCCCTTCACCTCCATCGAGAAGGCGATGTTCTCCCAGACCCGCATCAGCGGAAACAGCGCCAGATTCTGAAAGATCAGTGCCGTCGGCCGCTTGTTGGGGCCGATGCCGGCCATGTTCTGGCCGCCGATCAGCACCCTTCCCTCGCTCGGCTCCTGAAAGCCCGAGACGGTCCGCAGGATAGTGGTCTTGCCGCAGCCCGACGGGCCGAGGAAGGAAAAGAACTCACCCTGCTCGATCTTCACGCTGGCGTCGCGAACCGCGACGAAATCGCCGAACCTGACCCATAGGTTTTCCAGTTCGACACCGACACCCGCCTTCATGTTCTTCCTCTCAGGTGGGGTATCGGGCACGACCCGCCGGCCTCAGACGCCGCCGGCGGGCATGCCCTGAAAACAAGGGCTCCGGGTCCATGCGGACCCGGAGCCGTACTCCCTGGCGCAATCAGGCGCTCTGGAACTTGTTGACGTATTCGGTACGAACGTCGGCGTACCAGGGCTGCGTCGGCGGCCACGGATTGAGCTTGGCCAGCGCATCGCCCGGATAGGCATCCGCGAAGTTCTTGGAGTATTGCGGGCTGGCGAATTTCTCCGCACCCAGAACCGGCGTGTTGTAGCCATGCGTATCGATGGCCTTGCCGGCGGGTTCCGCCTGATAGGCGTATTCGATGAAGGCATAGGCCTGATCGATGTTCGTGGCGCCAACCGGAATTGCCATGCCATCGACCCACGCCATGGCGCCTTCCTTCGGCGCCCGGAACATGACCGGCTCGCCGGCCGTCTTCAGGGCCAGCGGCGGACCGTCCCAGGTCTGCCCGACGATCACGCCATCGTTCATCAGGCCGTTCTTCTGGGTATCGCCATCGTTCCACAGGACCTTGATGTTCTTCTTGCGGGCGATGCACCAGGCGGTCACCGTCTCCCAGGCCTTACGCATGTCATCCTGGTTCTGGTAGCCCTTCCACATCGAGCCGGGCGCAAGCGCGCCGACGGTCTCCATGTAGAGGCCGGCGCACAGCATCATCGAATGCGGACGGCCCATCGTCTTGCCGGCATTCTCATCCGCCCAGACGTCGCCATAGCTGGGGAACTCGCCCTTCGGGCTCCACTTGTCGCTACGCCAGGCGATACCCTCGGTGCCCCACATATGCGGCAGCCAGTGCGAGCCCTTGCCCCCGAAATTCCACAGATCGTCGCCGATCTTGGCCATCGCCGGGTTGACGTTGGCGATCGGCACCCGCTTCATGTCGATCGGCTGCAGCAGAGCCTGTTCACCCCATTGCGGCGCCCGATCGTTGGTCGGCGAGCAGATGTCGAAGCCCTGCCCCTTGGTGGCCTTCAGCTTGTTGAGAATTTCCTCGTTCGAGCCGATGCCGGTAAAATTGATCTTGATGCCGGTCTTCTTGGTGAAACCGTCGACGAAACCGGCCGGCAGATAGTCCGACCACATCAGGATATTCACCTCACCCGACGACGACAGTGCACTCTTCACGAAGAACGGGCCGGCCGCGGCGACGGCGCCGACCGCGGCAGCGTGCTTGAGCAGCGTCCGGCGGGAAAACTCCCTCGCCGCGCGCTGGGTCGCAATGCTGGATTGCTTCGATTTCTCGCTCATTCGAACTGAACTCCCTGGTTTTGCGAAACCTGCTTCGGGTCACGCCGTTGTTCTCGGCACTCGAATAGCCGATTGCGCGGATGTTACCGCCACGAAATCGGGAACCGCAAGCGGCAAGGTGACATGGCGCTTGTGCATGGCAGCCCGGCAGGCCATGCGGGATACCACGGGCAGCCAATTACACGATTGAATATGAACGATTTTTCTCAGCATCGTGACAGATCGATGAAATCTGTTGGACCAGCGCCCGCACGCTCTCACGCAACCGGGAAAGACGCCAACTCGAAACTGGCGACTCCAAATTCATCTTCGTTTTTTTCGTTTCACTGTCATCGTTCTGTGTTCTACTCGTCACTTGGGGACGCTATTTCAGGCCACAACCGGGAATTCACGAACGACCCTGGATATGGCTATTGTGTGGAAGGCGTACCGACAACAGAAAACGGAGGCACAACAGATGAAGACGAGACGTTTGATCGCGGGCGCAGCGTCGCTTGCGACGGGCATGGCAGCGACGATGGCGATGGTCGCCGGACTTGGTGTCGGGACCGCGCGGGCGGAAACCGAACTGACGGTCTACACCGCTGTCGAGGCCGAGGACCTGAAGCGGTATGCCGAGGCGTTCAACCAGGATCACCCGGATATCAAGATCAACTGGGTTCGCGACTCGACGGGCGTCGTCACCGCCAAGCTGCTGGCGGAAAAGAACAACCCGCAGGCCGATGTGGTCTGGGGCCTGGCCGCCACCAGCCTCTTGCTGCTGAAGGGCGAGGACATGCTGGCGCCCTATGCACCCAAGGGCCTGGACAAGCTGTCGGCGAAATTCCGCGATTCGGACGGCACGCCGAGCTGGACGGGCATGGATGCGTGGATTGCCGCGCTCTGCGTCAACACGGCGGAATTGCAGGCCAAGAACCTGCCGATGCCGGCCAGTTGGGCCGATCTGACCAAGCCTGTCTACAAGGGCTATGTGGTCATGCCGAACCCGGCGTCGTCGGGCACCGGCTTCCTTGACGTCTCGTCCTGGCTGCAAATCTTCGGCGAGGCGGGCGGCTGGGATTACATGGACAAGCTGCACAACAACATCGCCTGGTACACCCATTCCGGCTCCAAGCCCTGCAAGCAGGCTGCTGCCGGCGAAATCCCGATCGGCGTATCCTTCGCCTTCCGCGGCGCCAAGGAAAAGGCACGCGGCGCCCCGGTCGAGATCGTCATCCCCACCGAAGGCGTCGGCTGGGACATGGAGGCGACGGCCATCGTCAAGGGCACCAAGAAGATGGACGCGGCGAAGATTCTGGTCGACTGGACCGTCACCGAGAAGGCCAATCGCCTCTATAACGAGGGCTATGCGGTGGTTGCCATCGAGGGAATCGCCAAACCGGTCGAACATTTCCCGCCGGGCATCGTCAATGCGATGATCGACAACAACTTCTTGTGGGCGGCGCAGAATCGCGACCGTATCCTGACCGAGTGGCAGAAACGCTACGACGCCAAGTCGGAAGCGAAGTAAGCCCTTTCCGGAAGATACAGACCCCGGCCTCCCGCGGGAGGCCGGGGTTCTTGCGAGGTGACGGCAGACCGGGGCATAGTTCGTATGGCCCCTGGTACAACGGCAACGACAAGAGCGAGGTCCGCCAAGGACCCCTGGAGGTTTCGTGACGAAGGCAGAAGTGAAGACCGAAGGCAGGGCTGACACCCCCTATCTCCGGATCGTCAATGTCAGCAAGGATTTCGGCGACTTTACCGCGCTGAACGACGTGTCGATCGATATCGGCGAAGGCGAATTCGTTTGTTTCCTGGGCCCGTCGGGCTGCGGCAAGACCACCCTGCTGCGGGCTATCGCCGGTCTGGATATCCAGACCCTGGGCGCGATCCACCAGGCCGGGCGCGAGATTTCAGCGCTGCCGCCGGCGGAGCGCGATTTCGGCATCGTCTTCCAGTCCTATGCCCTGTTCCCGAACATGACGGTCGTGCGCAATGTCGCCTATGGCCTGGAAAACCGTCGGCTGCCTCGCGCCGAAATCCAGACCCGCGTGCGCGACTTGCTGGATCTGGTCGGCCTTGTCGATCAGGACGACAAGTACCCCGCGCAATTGTCCGGCGGCCAGCAGCAGCGCGTGGCGCTGGCACGGGCGCTGGCGACCTCGCCAGGGCTGCTGTTGCTCGACGAACCGCTATCGGCGCTCGACGCGCGGGTGCGCGTGCGTCTCCGCCATGAGATCAAACAGCTGCAGCACCGGCTGGGCGTCACCACGATCATGGTCACCCACGATCAGGAGGAAGCGCTGACCATGGCCGATCGCATCGTGGTGATGAACCATGGCGTCATCGAGCAGGTCGGAACCCCGGTGGAGATCTATCGCCATCCGGCCACCGCCTTCGTCGCCGATTTCATCGGCCAGATGAACTTCCTGCCCGGCACCGTCAGCGGCCCGGGCACGGTTCGTCTGGGCGCCCTGGAACTGACTTGCGACACGGGTGACATGGCGACCGGCGCGGCGGTGCAGATCGCCTTCCGCCCCGAGGACATCATTGCCCGGGACGTCGCCACGGACCACGCGAACGCGATTGTGGCGACGGTGCAGGACATGGAATTTCTGGGGTCTTCGCTGCGCATCACGCTGGGAGGCGAGGCGATCGGCGGCCATATCGTAAACGCCGAACTGTCCATCAACCTGATGCGGGATCTCTCGCTGCAGCAGGGCCACGCCCTGGCCGTGCGCATTCCGGCGGAACGCATTCGGCTCTACCCCGCGACGGGAACCTGACCGATGG
>JAHELM010000136.1 GCA_024644185.1 Rhodospirillales bacterium
CATGCAGTGCCGGGAAGGAATCTGCACCGCGCTGCTGTCCGCGTTCTGCCTGCAGAATAGCCGGCTGCCTCCGGAATACGACACCGCCTATGCGCCGGTCGGGCCGGGATCGGTGACCATCCTGGTGACGGCGGCCAGCGGCCGGACGGAACGGCTGGATGCGTCCGGACTGATGGAGTTCCGCACGCGCGACGGTTTCACCACGCTCGAGGCGCGGCTGGATCTGCAGCGATTGCGTCATCCCTCGCCGATCTGGCTGGCGCTGGAAATCGGCCCGCTGGCCGCAGCTCTACCGGTGCCGTTGCCCGGCGATACCGATCCGCTGACCGTCGAGGAAATCTCGCTGGCCGCCGGTCCGCTGCGCGAGGCATCCGAGGCGATATTCGAAGGCGAAGGCGATACCGCCCGCGCCGCCCGATTGACGGCAAAACTGATCAACCGCTTGCCCACCGATGGCGATATCGCATCCGGGGTGCGCGAACAGCTATGGGACCGCGTCGCCGACAGCGATGCGCCACCATTGGCCCGCGCGGCTTTCGACGCCTGCATCCGCACCGTCGACGAATCGGTCGGCTATACGCTGCGCGAATGCCTGCAGGACCGCCATCGCGCCTTGCAGATCGACAACACGCGAGATTTCCGGGATTTGCTGGGTGACAGTTGAACACGCCGCCGGGACCGGGCGCCTCGTTGCCCGGGCGGCGGTCGTTCTGGCCGACCTCGATGGTTGTCTCGCATCCGGCAACATACCCTTGCCCGGCGCGGTGGCGCTGGCCGAATGGCTGGGGCCGCGCCTGTGGCTGGTCTCCAACAACTCGACGGAAGTCGCGACCGAATTGTCGGCGGTGCTGGCAAAGGGCGGTTTGCGGATCCCGCCCGCGCGGATCGTGCTGGCCGGCGAGGCGGCGGTTGCGGCGATAGCGCATGACCATCCAGGCGCCAGCCTGTTGCTGGCCGGCAGTACGGCGCTGCGGCGCGCCGCGTCGGATGCCGGCCTCCGGGTACTCGATTGGCGGGGGAACCGGACGCCGGACGTCGTCCTGCTGGCCCGCGACCGGAATTTTTCGTATGGTCGGCTACAGCGGATCGCAGTGGCACTGAGAAATGGCGCCACGCTGGTCGCCACCAATCCCGACCTGACCCATCCCGGCCCGAACGGCCGGCCGATACCGGAAACCGGCGCGTTGCTGGCCGCCGTCATGGCAACCGCGCCCAGCCATCCGGTTCGCATCGTCGGCAAGCCCCAACCGGAGCTGTTCCACGCCGCGCTGACCCGTGCTGGCGTCACCGACCCGGCGCGGGCGGTGATGATCGGCGACAACCCGGCAACGGATATTGCCGGCGCCAGGACGGCCGGCATACCAGCAATCCTGCTCGGCCCCTCGCCTCATGCCGACATTCCCGACATTCGCGCCCTGCTTCCCTCCTTCGGAGCCACGCCATGAAATTTATCCACCTGACAGACACGCATTTCGTTCCCGCGCCGCGTCGCCTCTATGCTCTCGATCCGCGCGAACGGCTGCGGCTGGCGATTGCCGACATCAATCGCCGACATGCCGACGCCGCATTCGCGGTCATCACCGGAGATCTGGCGCATTTCGGCGAGCCCGACGCCTATCGCGACCTGAAGGCGGAGCTGGACCAATTTTCGATCCCGGTCCATCTGGCGATCGGAAACCACGATTCGCGCACGGCATTCCAGGCGGCATTCCCCGAGGTGCCGCGTAATGAGGACGGATTCGTCCAGTACGTGGTGGAAACCCCGGTGGCCGATTGCGTGATCCTGGACAGCGTCATGCCGCGCCAGGATGGCGGGACGCTGTGCGCGGCCAGGCTGGCGTGGCTCGATCGGGTGATGGCGGAACGGGCCGATCGCGACGTCTGGCTGTTCCTGCACCATTCGCCGCTGGATATCGGCATCCCCTGCCTGGATACCATCCGGTTGATGAATGCCGAGGATCTGTGGCTGCGGGTGCAGAGACATGGCCGGGTCCGCCATATTTTCTTCGGCCATGTACACCGGCCTATTTCCGGCGTCTGGCGGGGCATTCCATTCTTCACCCCGCCGGCGACGGCACATCAGACCGAGCTGCAATATGTCGAACGCGTTCTGACCCCCGGCACGCACGAGCCGCCGGCCTATGCCGTCGTGCTGGCGGATGCCGGTTCAGTCGTCGTGCATCTGCACGCCTACCTGGACGACAGTGCGCGCTTCATCATGGATTACAAGTCAGCGGAATCGGCGCGGACTCTCGAGGAACTGGCGGTAGCCGGCCCCGGCTGAGGGGCGGTCAATAACGGGGGTCGGTGAAGTAATCGACCATGGTTGGCGCCATCACCATTGCGACCGTCAGAGCACCCACGATGACGACCAGAAACAACAGGATCGGCAGGTAGCGGCCAAGGCCTGTCGCCGGCGTCTTAGTGCTTGAAGACCTGTCGTTGTCGTCGCGAAAGCTGATGCCCAGCCGTGCCGCCTCGGTCGCCATGTCCAGGCCCGCGGGCTCGGCCATGCCCGGGCTCTCGCGAAAACTTATGCCAAGCTGGCGGGCGATTTTCGCCTCGTCCGGCCGCAGACTGAAGTCGCCGCCGGACGCGCCCGCGGGCGCCGATTCGTCGCGAAAGCTGACGCCGAGCTGGCGAGCCAGTTCAGTCTGGTCCGGCGGTGCCGGGGCGGATTCCCGATCCGGCGCGAGAAGCGGCACTTTCTGCACTTGCTCCGGCGATCCGTTCCGCCACAAGAGAGTGTTGTCGGTATCTTGCGGCGCGAGAAGCGGCTTGCGCGCGGACGCCTCGGTTTCCCGTTCCGGTTCGATGGCCCGATCCCGCGTATCCACCGGCCGCGGTGTCGGCTCCTCGATCCGGGGCGACTGAAGTCGTCGGCCAAAACTGCCGCCCGGTCTTGCCGCACCCGATGGTCTGGTGATCTTGTCGCTCATCGCCCGCACATCAGAAGTTCATTGCGGAGCGTATCGCCCAGAGCTTGCCGGAACGTTAACGGGCCGGCACCCGCGGCCAGAACCCTTCGATCCGGACGCCATGGCGTTCCAGCACCGGCCTGATCTCGTCGAATACCGCCCGGTAGCGGTAGAACGGAACCGAGGGAAGCATGTGGTGGATCAGGTGCAGGTTCTGATGAAGCGTCAGAAACTCCCCGGCCGGAAACAGCGCAACCCGCGTATCGCGATAGCGCCCGGTTTCGGAATGATCGTGATGCGGCGCCCAGCCGAACATGGTCTGCATGACCAGATTCCCGAAGAACCAGGGCACCAGCCACAGGACCAGAAACTCATAGCCATACCCCGCCGCGACGATTGCCAGCGCTATGACGGCATAGGCGCCGAACAGGGCCATCGAGAGCCGGCGTTCGCCGTCGGAAATCTTCAGCTTCACGCAATCGCGGTACAGATGAACCGGGTTGAAATAATTCAGCAGCAGCGGCGGCACCTGAATGAAAACCACCCGGAGGAAGCTACCCTTTGCCCAGAGATCCGGATCCTCCGGCATGTTGGTGCGGGCATGGTGCATGAAATGCTGCTTGCGGTGGGGGTGGAAGAACATCCACAGCGGTACGGATACCGCCATGCCGACGGCGATATTGAGCCAGCGCAAACTCTTGATCCGCGGCGCGATTGCCGAATGCGCCGCGTCATGCAGCGGCGTATAGATCGCATAAATGATGATCGCGTTCAAAACCGCCGCCACCCAAAATGGCAGCAGCCCGTCCAGTGCGGCCCAGACAACGACCGCAAATCCGGCAAGCAGGCCCAGGGCCAGAACCAGGGTCGGCCAGGCGAATTCCGGTGAATTGCGCCGCGCCACCTCGGCCTCCAGCTTGATCGTCGATTCCATGTTCATTTTCCTGAAAACCCGTTCCGAATGCGATTCGCAAAATGCGGCGGCACTCTATCTCAGCATACCCCTAACCGAATAGGGGATTCTTGATATCCTGGGGGCCGATTCGTATCAAATTTGCGCGCGGCGCAATCCCGACACTCCCCGTCGCGCCATCGCAAGCCTTGAGTCCACCCCGGTGGTGTGGATTCATTGCAACGGGATCGTCCGCTCCGCCCGCGCCTGGTGGCAGCGGTTTATTGGCTTGAGGAGACATTATCCATGAAGAATACCGCGCGTGTGGTGGTCATCGGCGGCGGCGTCGTCGGTGTTTCGACGCTCTATCATCTGGCGAAGAAGGGCTGGAAAGACGTCGTTCTGCTGGAGCGCACCGAACTGACCGCGGGCTCGACCTGGCATGCGGCGGGCCTTCTGCCGCTGTTCAACATGTCGTACAGCGTCGGCCAGATCCACAAATACTCGGTCCGCTTTTACCAGGAACTGGAGAAGGAGACCGGCCAGCCGGTGGGCTTCGCCAAGGTCGGCAACATGCGCCTGGCCACCAACCAGGAACGCATGGACGAATACCGCCATTATGCCGGCACCGCCGAGACGATCGGCGTGAAGGTGGAATTCAAGACACCGGACGAGATCAAGGAAATGGTGCCCTTTGCCAATGTGAAAGGCCTGGTCGGCGCGCTGTTCCATCCCGAGGATGGCTATATCCAGCCGGCCGACCTGACCATGGCACTGGCCAAGGGTGCGCGCGACATGGGCGCGACCATCCATCAGCACACGCCTGTCATCGGCATCGAGCGCAAACCCAATGGCGAATGGCTGGTGAAGACCGAAAAGGGCGACATCAGTTGCGAGCATGTGGTGTCGGCGACCGGCAATTACGCGCGCCAGACCGGCCGGATGGTCGGCCTCGACGTGCCCGTCATCCCGGTCGAGCATCAGTTCATCGTCACCGAGCCGCATCCGCTGTTGCAGGAGCGCAAGGCCAAGGGCCTGCGTGAAATGCCGGTATTCCGCGAGTCGGACGCTTCCTACTACATGCGCGAGGAACGCCAGGGCCTGATCCTCGGCCCCTATGAGAAGGGCGCGCCGGCCTGCTTCGCCGACGGCGTGACGCCCGGCTTCGAGAAGGAGTTGTTCCCGGGCGACCTGGAACGCCTGGAACCGCATATCGAGGCCGCCATCAATCGCGTGCCGATGTTCGCCGAGGTGGGCATCAAGGACGTCATCAACGGCCCGATCGCCTATACCCCGGACGGCAGCCCGATTATCGGCCCGGCCTGGGACCTGCCGAATTTCTGGCTCAACGAAGGCCACAGCTTCGGCATCACCGCCGCCGGCGGCGCCGGCTGGCAGCTGGCTGAATGGATCGTCGAGGGCGAGCCGACCATCGACATGCTGGGCGTGGAGCCGCGCCGCTTCGGCCCCTATGCCGGCAAGCGGTATCTGGTGAAGAAGAACGAGGAAGCCTACGCCAATGTCTTCACCGTCCATTACCACGACGAGGAGCGGGCCGGCGCGCGCCCGCTGAAGACCGCCCCGTGCTATGACCGGATGAAGGATCTGGGCGCCGTGTTCGGCCAGAAATACGGCTGGGAGCGGCCGAACTGGTTCGCCCCGAAGGGCGTCAAGCAGGAAGACGCCTGGTCGTTCCGCCGCGCGCCTTACTGGAAGCATGTGGGCGAGGAATGCCGGAACGTGACCGAGAATGTCGGCCTGCTCGACATGACCGCGTTCTCGAAGTTCTACGTCTCCGGCCCCGGGGCGGAAGCCTTCCTCGAAAATCTGGTGGCCAACAAGCTGCCGAAGAAGGTGGGCCGCATCGCGCTGTGCCACGCGCTGAACAGCCGTGGCGGCGTGCATTCGGAATTCACCATCATGCGTGACGGACCGGACCGATTCTACCTGGTCTCCGCCGGCGCCATGGAGCGGCTCGATCTCGACTGGATGAACAAGCATGCCCCACAGGATGGCAGCGTGCGAATCGACCGGATCACCACCCAGTACGGCGTGCTGGTGCTTGCCGGCCCGAAGAGCCGCGAATTGATGAGCCGTGTCTCCGATGCCGACTTCTCGAACGCGGCCTTCCCCTGGCTCTCCGGCCAGTTCATCGATGTCGGCCTGGCGCCGTGCCGCGTGGTCCGCGTCAACTTCGTCGGCGAGCTGGGCTGGGAAATCCATCACCCGCTGGAGATGCAGAACCATATCTTCGACACCCTGATGGCGGCGGGCAAGGATCTGGGCCTCAAGCCGTTCGGTATCCGCGCCATGAATCACATGCGGCTGGAGAAATCCTATCGACTGGTGGGCACCGAGCTGTCGATCGAATATGCCGCCTTCGAGTCCGGGCTCGATCGTTTCGTGCATCCGAACAAGGGCGACTTCATCGGCCGCGACGCGTTGGTCGCGTGGCAGCAGAGGGGCTTCAGCAACCAGTTCGTCACGCTTGAGGTGCATGGCGTCACCGACGCCGACGCCATCGGCAACGAACCGCTGTATATCAAGGGCAAGATCGTCGGCCGCATCACCGGCGGCGGCTACGGATTCCGCCTGAAGAAGAGCCTGGCCATCGGCTTCCTGGAACCGAAGCACGCCGCGCTCGGCACCCAGGTCGAGGTCGACATCCTCGGCAAGATGCACAAGGCGACGGTGATCGAGGAAAGCCCCTACGACCCGAACAACGACCGGCTGCGGGCCTGACCATGACAACACCGGCCCCCCCGACCCGCGGGCACCGGGGGGCCGGAATTTCCGGGAGATGACGGATGCCAAACAAGAACGGCGGTGGCGGCGGATGCCTTTGCGGTGGCGTGCGCTATCGGGTGACCGGCAACCTGAACGATATCGTCGCCTGCCATTGTTCACAGTGCCGCAGGACCACCGGCCATTATTTCGCATCGACTGGCTGCAAGCGGACGGCGCTGCATCTCGACCGCGAGGAAACGCTGGCCTGGTACGAATCC
>JAHELM010000137.1 GCA_024644185.1 Rhodospirillales bacterium
CCCCTTGGAGGACGCGGAAGACTGGATTCGCCAAAGGTTGCAGCGCCGCCGCAATCCGGCCGAGGATTTCGAATTGCAGCACACCGACGGCCGCTGGCTGCGCGTCAGCGAACGCCGGACCCGGGATGGCGGCTGCGTCAGCATTCATACCGACATCACCCCGCTGAAGCGCCGGCAGGACGATCTGGCCGACCAGCAGCGCCGCGCCGACAGCGCCAACCGGGCGAAGACCGACTTCCTGCTGACCATGAGCCACGAGCTGCGCACGCCGCTCAATGCCATCATGGGGTTCTCTGAGGTCATGAAGCAGGAGATGCGCGGCCCGCTGGGCAACGCCCATTATGTCGACTACGCCAACGACATCTACCAAAGTGCCCGCCACCTGCTTGCGGTCATCAACAATATCCTGGACATATCGCGCATCGAGGCGGGGCGCCTGGAGCTGGACGAGCAGGCGGTAACCATCGGCGACGAGATCGACCGCGCCCTGCGTTTGCTGGAAGACCAGGCGCGGTCGAGCGGCATCCGGCTGGGGCGCGACATCGCCGACGACCTGCCGCTGTTATTGGGTGACCCGCACAAGATCCAGCAGATCGTCATCAATCTGGCCGGCAACGCGATCACCTATATGCCGACAGGGACGACGGCAGGCTCGGTGACGGTGCGCGCCTTGCGCGGATCCGATGGCGGCATCGTCCTGTCGGTCGAGGATACCGGCCAGGGAATATCGGCCGAGGATCTGGCGCGGGTGATCTCGCCCTTTGTCAGGCTCAGCAACCCGATGATCCGCCAGAACGACGGCACCGGTCTGGGCCTGCCTCTGGTCAAGGCCCTGGTCGAACTGCATGGCGGACGCTTCGAACTGACCAGTCAGGTCGGAAAGGGGACGACGGCCACGGCCCGGTTCCCCAAGGACCGGGTTCTGGCCGGTGAAAAAATCACACCCGGATCGACGGGCGCCGACGGGACCTAGTTCGACCCCCTGGTCATCCTCCGCCGCGGGGCCAGTGTCCCGGCCGTCAGGCCAAGATCGGCAAGATCCGCTGGAAATGCACCGCCCTCGACCAGCGCGGCGGCAATGCGCCCCATGGCGGGCGCCGTCTGAATGCCGTATCCGCCCTGCCCCGCCAGCCAGAAGAACCCGTCCGCCGCCGGATCGAAACCGGCGACCAGCGTCTTGTCCGGGGCAAAGGTCCGCAAGCCGGCCCAGCGACGCGCAATCCGGCGCACCGGCACCGTCGTCGCCGTCTCGAAGCGATCCGCCGCGACGGCGATATCCATCTCGTCCGGCTGCGCGTCGCAGGGTTCGCTGGGCGTCTCGTCGGCCGGCGATACCATCAGCCTGCCGCCTTCCGGCTTGAAATAGAATTGTTCCGCCGAATCGCAGACCATGGGCCAGCGCATCGGGTCGATCCCGTCCGGCATGTCCAGCAGAATGGCCGTGCGGCGTTTCGGCGTAAGGCCCACGGGCGCAACCCCGGCCATGCCGGCCAGCCTGTCGGCCCAGGCCCCGGCGGCGTTGACGACAACCGGCGCGGTAAAGGTACCCGCCGCGGTTTCCACTTCCCAGCCGGCCGCGACCCGGCCCAGGGCCAAGACTTCGGCGCCGGTGACCAATTGCCCGCCGCGCGCCCGGAATCCGCGCAGGAAACCCTGCAACAGGCCGGCCACGTCCAGGTCCATGGCATCCGGCTCGCTGACTGCCGCGACGGCGTAGCCGGGGCGCAGGATCGGACACAGCGCCATGGCCGCATCCACGGACAGGCGGTGCACGTTCGGCGTCAGACCGCGAACCTCTTCGTAGAGTTTTTCGAGGATATCGCGCTGGTCGGCACGCGCCAGGTACAGGAGGCCGCGCGGGGTCACCAGCGGGTATTCGGCGAAACCCGCCGGCGGGTTCTCGAAGAACGGCGCCGCGCCCACGGTCAGCGCGCGGATCGCGGGGTTTCCATAGGTCTGCGTATACAAAGCCGCGGACCGGCCGGTCGAGTGATAGGCCGGCTGGTCCTCGCGCTCAAGAATGACGACGCGACGCGACCTCGACATGAAATAGGCGGCGGACGCCCCGGCCATGCCGCCGCCGACAACGATAACGTCAGCCCCTTGCACCGGTGTCCTCCTCTGCCCCGATCACCGGGGTTTCTAGTCGATTCCGTTCGCAACCTGCAATTCGCGCACATAGCGAATGACGGCGGCAACCTTGTTCGGCGGCACCTGGCGTTGCGCCGGCATGTCGCCGAACGCCCAGTGATGCGCCGGCACACCCCGCGCGATCGCGTTGAAGAACGCGGCATCGTTGTGATGTCCCGGATTGTAATAGTCGTGCACCAGGGGCGGCCCCTTCTCCGTGCCCCTTGCGTTCAGCCCGTGACAGGCCGCGCAGTTCTCGTTGAACACGATACGTCCCTCCTCGGCCTCCGCCGACAGGGTCGGCACGACGAAGGCAGCAGAGGGAATTCGCGACGTGCCCAGCGCCCGCCACCCGATCAGCCCGAGTCCGACGACGACGGCGGCCAGAACCAGGTATTTCGTGAAGTCGCCGCTGTCCTTCATCCGTGCTCGCCCCCGTCGCCAATCGGATACGACCGCGTTCCGGCCGGACGCGCGTCAGACCGATTCGAATCCGGTCAGCACATTCACCGTATTGACGCCGATCTCGTCGATGGCATAGCCGCCCTCCATGACGAAATGGGTGGGCAGGCCCAGCCCGGCGATGCGCCGCCCCATCTCGGTATAGTCGGGGGTATCCAGCTTGAAATGGGAAATCGGGTCTTCCTTGAAGGTGTCGACGCCCAGCGACACCAGCACCACTTCCGGCTTGTACTCGGCGATGCGCTTCAGCCCGGTATCGAGGGACCGGGAATACTCGCCCCATGCGGCACCGAAGCGCATCGGCAGATTCAGGTTGAAGCCCGCGCCCGCGCCTTCGCCGGTCTCGTCCTCATAGCCCAGGAAATACGGATATTCCTGCGTCGGATGGGCGTGCAGCGAGACGAACAGGACGTCCGCCCGGTCGTAGAAGATCGCCTGGGTGCCGTTGCCATGGTGATAATCGACATCGAGGATGGCGACCCGCGCCGCGCCCTGATCGCGAAACCATTGGGCCGCGATGGCGACATTGTTGAAAAAGCAGTAGCCGCCGAACTGGTCGCGCGTGGCGTGGTGGCCCGGCGGCCGGCACAGCGAAAACACGCCGCGCGCACCGCTGTCCTTCAGCGCCTTGGCGCCGGTCAGCGCCACATTGGCCGCGGCGGTGATCGCCCGCCAGGTACCGGCGGTGACCGGTGTGCCGGCATCGAGCGAGTAATAGCCGAGCCGCCCGTTGATCGCCTCGGGAATGCGCTGGCGCAAATTCCGGCAGGGCCAGCCCAGCGGCAGACCATCGCTGTCACCATGATCCTTTTTCCAGTCGTCATGTGCGATGCGCAGAAAGTCGACATAGTCGTCGGCGTGCACACGGCGCACCGGGTCGAGGCCGAAATCGTCCGGTCCGCGTACCTCGCCGAGCCCGACCTTGCGTACCCGCGCCAGCACGTTCTCGGCGCGCTGGGGCTTCTCGAAAGGCGGCTTCATCTGCCCGTCGATCAGTTCGAATTTGCCGTCCTGAAGCTTGTGGTCCGCACTGTATATCGTGAGCATCGATTCCCTCCGGTGGCGTTCGGGCGCGAGTGTGCTTTAAGTCTCTCGGCCAATCAAGGCCGTCCCTGAACGGGCGGTCGCTGCGCGGCCCAGGGCCGGACCGCTTCCAGCGTCGCCCCGATGGACAGGACATCGGCATCCTCGAACCGGCGGCCGACGATCTGCAATCCGACCGGCAAGCCGGCCGAGGTGAAACCGGCGGGCACCGAGAGGGCCGGGCACTGGCCGGTGTAGTTGAAGGCCGCCGTCATGTCGATGCCATGATAGCGCCCCTGATCGTCGTTCCAGTCGTAATCGGAATCGCGGGCATCCACCGGCTGCGGCGGCAAGGCCATGGTCGGGCAGAGCAGCGCATCGTGGGTCCGGAAGATTTCCGCCAGCTTCAGCCATTGCTGCGTCCGCCCGAATTCCAGGCGCTTGTAGGTCACGGCGTCGATCTTCAGGCCGGCCTCCATCAGGGCCACGATGCCGGGATCGAGCCGATCGCGATGGGTTGCCAGCGTATGCGCGAAACCGGCGGCCAGCAGCACCTGCCAGGTCTTGTACCAGTCGTCCACGATCTGGCGCGTCCAGCCGAGGTCCACCTCCTCGACGATGGCGCCGGCATCGGCCAGCGCGGCGGCGGCTTCGCGGACCCGGGCCTCGACCTCGGCGTCGACCGCGTAAAAGCCCAGATCCAGGCTGAGCGCGAAGCGCCGCCCCTTGACGCCCTTGGGCGGCGGCACGGGAAAATCCATCGCCGGCTTCAACGACATGATGTCGCGGTCATCCGGCCCGGCCGAGGCCGCCATGAACATCGCCGCATCGGCCACGCTTCGCGCCAGCGGTCCGAAATGCGAGATGTTGTCGAACACGGTGGGCAGGATATCCATGGGAATGCGACCCAGGCTGGGCTTCATGCCGACGATGCCGCAGAACGAGGCGGGAATTCGCACCGACCCGCCCATATCCGTACCCTCGGCCAGCGGTACGCAGCCCGACGCCACCGCGGCACCCGATCCGCCGGACGAACCGCCAGGCGTCATCGCCGGGTTCCAGGGATTGCGGGTAATACCCCAGAGCGGGCTGTGGGTGAAGCCGGAATGGGCGAATTCCGGGGTTGTGGTCTTGCCAACCAGGATCGCGCCGGCCGCCCGCAGTCGCTCGACGATCAGCGCATCGCGGTCCGGCACGTTGTTTTCGTAAGCGTAGGAGCCGAGCGTCGTCCGCTTGCCCTTGGTCGGGGTGAAATCCTTGATGGCGATCGGGACGCCGTGCAGTGGCCCAACCGTGTCGCCGCGCCGGATTGCCGCCTCCGCCGCGCGCGCCTGCTGCATCGCCTCCTCCGGATAGACGAAGCAGAAGCAATTCAGCGTGGCATTGACCGCTTCAATCCGCGCCAGGCAATTGCCGACGACCTCGACCGGCGACACCTTTCCAACGCGCATCATCCGCGCCAATTCGGACGCCGGCGTATAGGACAATTCGAGATCGGCCATCTTTCCCCTCCTCTTTTTTGGGCCCGCGATAGTGACGACAAATCTCGTCATCAGACAAGCCGTCGCCGCGCGATCCGTAAATCATTGCGCCGAACGGCTGTAAAGCGGGTTTAACGGTTCACATGAGAACGGGATCGCTCGGGCGGCACGCCGCCGCCCCGGGACTGGTCGAAGGCCCGCTCTCGGCGCCCGGTTTCCTGCCTGCCCCGGTTACTGAGAATCCGGAATTATTGTTATTTTCCCGTCGTATATGAGAATGTTCCGGAGACCCTCCTGGAGGCGTCAACCGGCGATCGTTTCGGTTCTCGGGAGATTACGAAACCACCCGACGGTGGCATGGAGATTGCTACCGTCACGATAGCCGAAAAACAATAATATCGGGGATGGCGATTGTCGCCATCCGAAGGGTTCGGGGCTTGAGGCATGGCGGAACGGTATCCGCTGTCCGATTCGGATTTGTCGATCTGCCCCGGCACGGAAGATATGGAGACGCCGAGCATGGGGATCGACCCCAAAATCGCTGTATTTCCGACCCCGGATCGGAACCGGGAAACCGGCGCGACGCAACTGCGGCCGGACGGGCGCGAGCGCTCCACCGGCAGCGCCACGACTGCCGATGGGCCGGCGGAGATCAGCCTTTGGGACGAGTATAGTGCGCGGGAACACGATATGCCGGCGCGCCGACAACGGCACCGCGCCGCCACCACCTGAAAATCCGGTTACGCTAACGGGGGGCGGACGACGGTTGCAAACGGTGCCGGTCGGACAGTTCCCGGAACATTCGCGGTTCTCCGTCAGGTGGCCAGATAGAAGAATTCGGCCAAGACCCCAAGACTTACGATACCGCTGACCAACAAGGATTTTTCCAGGACCGGATGGAGCGGCGTACGCACCCGGCGCGCTGCAAGACAGGCCCCGAGAAACACCAGCCCTACTCCGATCGCGGACACCTCCGTGGCACGGGCTGTAAAACCGACCAGGGCCAGTGCGATACCCAGGTTTTCGAATGTCGCCGGCAAGTCTGGGATCGTTATTTTGCGGCGCCCGACAAGCGCCTCCAGCACGGGAATCACACACAGAACAACGACAGCCGAGAGGAACAGCGCCATCGCAAAGGTGACAACCACGGCGGTAAGTTGGGCCGAGAGCGATATCGTCATTCCCGCTATTCCTCGCTGGATATTTTCCCCGTTCTACAGTCTGCCGTTTTCTTTGCGCCGCCCCGGTGGATTTGCATCCGCCGCCACGGAATCGCGTCTATTCCTTGCGTCGGGCGGATGCGGACCTGCATTCGCCAGATCCGCATCCGACGATCCAGCAATCTACGCATCAATCGTCATCGATCGGTTGCGCGGGCGTATTTCCGGAATTGCCGGGATCGCCGTTTTCCGATCCGTTGCCGCCACCGGCATCGCCGCAAGCCGGGCCTTTGCATACATCGACGATCACGCCTTTGCCCTTGCCGCCACCATGCTCATCGTCGTTGTGGCCGGAACCGCCGCCCTGGTCATGTTCGTCGCCGTCATGGCCGCCACCGCCCTGATCATGTTCACCATCGTTATTGCCGACCCCACCGCCCTGATCGTGCTCACCATCGTCTTGGTCGCCGCCGCCGTTGCCACCGCCGCCGTTGCCACCACCGTTGCCGCCGCCGTTACCGCCGCCGTTGTCACCGCCGCCGCCG
>JAHELM010000138.1 GCA_024644185.1 Rhodospirillales bacterium
CAGCCGGCCTCGGCCGTGCCCCGGATCGCCGCGTCGCGAACTTCCGCCGGTGCGTCGTCCAGGCCGGTTACGATATAGGGCAGGGGCAGCGCAATGCTGCCGCCAAGCTCAAAATCGGTGCGGCAGGCCTCGCGATAGGGGTCGATCACCAGACGCGACAGATTGGCCGGCAGGAACACCAGGTCGTCGAAGGTGGCCGGCTTGTCGGCGGGAACAAGGATCTCGCGCGGCTTCAGGCGCTTCTGCAGCATGGCCGCCTGGCGCGGCGCATCCTCGGGCCGGGTCCGCGCCATGATGAAGATATCCTCGCGGTTCTTCACCGAGTAGTCGGCGGTACCGGTCTCCGCGTCGCAGCGGAAGCAGCGCGCGGCCTCGGCGATCGCCGTCTGGTCTTCGTAAACGGATTCGATCTCGGGGAATTCCGCCGGCTTCTTGCCCAGGCCGTGGAACGCCTGCTCCTGGCGCGGATATTTCTCCCACATGATGTCCTGGGCGACGGTCACGCGGCGCGTGCGGTAGGGCGTGCGATAGGGCAGCGGGGCCTTGTTCCCCTCAAGGAATGCCTTGATGTAATAGGCCGCCTTGTGGCCGTGATGCATGGCCATGACGATGGTCGAGCCGCCAAAGGCGCCGTCGCCGGCCGCGAAGACCTGCGGATCCGCCGTGCGCATGGTGGCGAAATCGGTGGCCACCCGGTCGGTCTTGAGCAGCCCGGTTGCCCGCAACTCGCTGCTGTCGGAGGTCTGGCCGACGGCGGCGATGACCATGCCGCAGGGGACATCGTGTTCCGACCCCTTGACCGTGCGGAAGGCCCGGCGGCCATCCGGCCCGGCCTCGCCCAGCTCGGTCTTGATGCACCGCAGGAGCAGACCGCCATTCTTGCCCGGCAGCACGGCCACCGGCTGTTCGTGATAGACGATTTCGATGCCCTCGGCGACGGCGCCGTGCAGTTCGTCCTTGCGCGCCGGGATTTCCTCCGGGCCGCGGCGGTAGACGACCTTCACGGTCTTGACGCCGGGCATCCGCCGGGCGACGCGGCAGGCATCCATGGCGACGTCGCCGCCACCGATCACCAGCACGGTTTCCGGCAGGGTCGGCCGCTCGCCGCCGTTGATACGGCGCAGGAAGCCGACGCCGTCCTCGACCATCGGGTGATCCTCGCCGGGCACGCCCATCGGCTTGCCCCAGGCGGCGCCGATTGCCAGCAGCACGGCGGCATGGCGCTTCTTCAACTCGTCCAGCGACACCTGTTCGCCGAGCGCGGTGTTCAGGTGAATGGTGACGCCGGGGCAACGCTTGAGAATGCGGTCGATATCTTCCCGCAGCGTTTTCTGCGGCAGGCGGAAGGCGGGAATGCCCCAGTCCATCACGCCGCCGGGGCGGCTGAACTTCTCGTAGACATGGACCTCGTAACCGGCCAGCGCCAGGTCCTGCGCGGCGGTCAGCCCGGCCGGGCCGCTGCCGACGATGCCGACCGATTTCTTCTGGGTCACCTTGACCGGCGGCAGGTGAACCTTGTCGCCCAGCTTGTCCATGATGACGCGCTTCAGATTGCGGATGCCCAGCGCGCCATCGCTGTCGGTACGGCGGCAGGCCGGCTCGCAGGGCGCATCGCAGACCCGGCCGCAGACCGAACTGAACGGGTTGGTCGCGGTGATCGCCTCGAAGGCTTCCTCGTGCTTGCCCTCCCAGATCAGACCGATATAGGACGGGGCATCGGTGCCGATCGGGCAGGCGATCTGGCACGGCGCCGGCACGAAATGCAGATCGTCGGTATCGTCGCGCAAATCCATCGGGGTCCAGCCGGATCCGGGCGGGGTGCCGGCAAGCGGCGTCTTCTTCGTCGTCATGTCAGCTCGCCTTGAGTTGCAGGGCTGCGTCGCGGTATTGCGGTTCGTAGGGCAGGCCGGTGATGGCCGCGGCTTCCAGTGTCGTCGCCACCAGATCCTTGCGGTTCAGCTTGTGCACGTCGTCATAACCCAGCGCCTGGGTGATGGCCGCCAGCTGCCAGCGCATCGCCTCCAGGAAATGGTGGATATGCACTGCTTCCTGCGGCGTGTTGTAGCGCTTTTCGTGCTCGGGATCCTGGGTGGCGATGCCAACCACGCAATTGCCGATATGGCACTGCATGCAGGCGATGCAGCCGCCGGCGATGATCGCCGAGGTGCCGACGGCAACCGCGTCGGCGCCCAGCGCCAACGCCTTGGCCGCGTCGACGCCGTCCTTGATGCCGCCCATCAGCACGATCGGCAACTGGCCGGTGGCGCCGATCTCGGCCAGGGCGTCCAGCGCCTCCTGGATGGCGGCCAGGGTCGGGATGCCGACATGTTCCAGAACCTCGGCACCGGCGGCGCCGGTCGAGCCCTGCATGCCGTCCAGCTCGACGTAATCGAACTGGTCCTTCATCGCAATCTTGATGTCGTCGCGGACGCGACCCGCGCCCAGCTTGATCGAGACCGGGATGCGATGGCCGGTGGCCTCGCGGAATTCCTCGACCTTGATGACCAGATCGTCGGCGCCGAGAACGTCCGGGTGGCGCGACGGCGAGCGAAGGTCGATGCCCGCCGGAATGCCGCGGATCGCCGCCAGTTCCTTGGTCACCTTCTTGGCCATGAGCTGGCCGCCGAGGCCGGGCTTGGCGCCTTGCGAGATATAGATCTCCAGGCCGTTGGCCCGCTGCATGTCATGCACGTTCCAGCCGAGACGGCCGGCCAGGCACTGGAAGATCAACTGGTCGGCGGCTTCGCGCTGGGCGTCCATCATGCCGCCCTCGCCGGTATTTTCGGCGATGCCCGACATGCGCGAGGCATGCGCCAGCGCCAGCTTGGCCGACCGGCTCAGCGCGCCGAAGCTCATCGGCGCGATCATCACCGGCATCGACAGATCCAGCGGCCGGGCGCCGTGCTTGTCGCCCAGCTTGGTGCGCATCCTGATCTTCTTCAGCAGGTCGGGGTCCTTGCCGGCCTGCGACAGATCGGTGCGGAAGGCGAGATCGGAAAGATGCGGCAGCGGCCGGGCCGCGCCGTAACCGCGGATACGGTACCGGCCGATCTGCGACTTGATATAGACATCCTCCTGAACCTTCTCGTTCCAGTAGCCGGACGTGCCGGAGAAGGTGAAGAACGGAATGTTGCGGCGCGGCGGCTCGGCATTCTTGTAGCGCAGCTTGGTGCCGGCATTGACGATCTTCTTGAACGTGCCGGAGAATTTCAGGCCATATTTGTCGAGGAACTCGCGGACACCCTTCAGGTCGTCGGCCGTCGGCTCGACGACCTGCGCGTCGGAGCCCAGCGACTGGATCTCGCCGCCGACGAAGATATCGCCGCCGGTCATGTCCTCGCCGACCTTCTCGCCGGAATTGCCCAGGATGATGACGCGGCCGCCATACATCATGTATCCGGCCATGAAATTGGCATTGCCGGCGCAGCACAGCGTGCCCGCCTTCATCACCTGGCCGGCGCGCGACCCGAGATTGCCCTTGACCACCACCTCGGCGCCGCGGATGGCGACGCCGGCGATGGCCCCGGCATTGCCGCCGACCACGACCGAACCCTTGTACATGTTGTCGGCCAGGCCCCAGCCGGCATTGCTGTCGATGATGAAATTCGGGCCATCGGTAAGGCCGCCGCAGAAATAGCCGGCGGAGCCGCGCACGCGCACGGTGATCGGTTTGGTCAGCCCGACGCCGATATGGTGGCGGGCGTCGGGGTTCAGGACTTCGACATCCTCACCCCGTTCGCCGCACGCCCGGATCAGCTCGTTGGCTTCGGTTATTGATTGCTTGGATAGGTCGATCGTTGCCACGTGTTATACGTCCCCGGCGCCGGTTCCATGGTGTTGAGGGCTTTGCCCGGAAAGAGGCGGTTCAGCGAAACCTCCTCCGAGGCGACCGCGATCATCTCGTCGGTTTCGTAAAGGACCATTGGCTTTACCGCCAGACGGTCCTTGGCATAGCCGATCTCGTCCTTGGTCGAAACCAGGAACGAGAAGGTGCCGTCCATGTCGTCGATGGAATCGCGCAGCGCGTCCTTCAGCGGCACGCCATGCGACATCTTTTCCGCCAGATAGACGGCGATCAGCTCGCTGTCGTTGTCGGTGCGGAACTCGAATCCCTTGCGTTCCAGCCGCCGGCGCATCTTCCAGTAATTGGTGATCTGCCCGTTATGGACGATCGCCACATCGGAGAACCCGGTGGCCCAGAAGGGATGCGCGGCCTCGGCCTTGACGTCCGATTCGGTGGCCAGCCGCACATGACCCAGGCCATGCGTGCCGTTGTGCCGGGCGACGTGATAGACGTCGTCGACATCGTGCGCGCCGCCGATATCCTTGATGATTTCCAGGCTCGATCCGATCGAGACCACGGTTGCCGCATGTTCCAGCGCATAGGCGAACTTCTGCAAGTCGCCGGCGAAATACGCGCGCACGCGGAAGTTCTGGCCCTCGATCTCTTCCTCGCGGATCGTCGCGCCGAACTCGGTCAGCACGCGTTTGACCGCGGCGATGTTGGCCTTGCCGCCATCCTTGGGGTCGATCATGAAGCGCAGCAGAAGCTCGCCGTCATGATCGTCGCCATACAGCGCGAACCCGGTGGAATCCGGACCGCGATGCTGGCAGCCGTCCAGCATGTTGATCAGGTCCCGGCCGGTATGTCCGCCGCCGGGTTTCTTGTACATGATGCCCGCGATGCCGCACATGATGCCCTCACAAGCTCCGGTTGGAATGGCCGACGGGATGCCGGCCGGATATTCGCTCACGGGCGATTGCCCGTTCGATGTCATCTATATTATAGGATGGCGCTCCCCGCAATCAACAGCGGGGAAATTTTTTTGCATGGCACGAAAGATTGGCTTGCCAAGCGAAAGGGCGGATTTTCACCGGCGATCCAACAAACATATTTTTAGATGTGAAATAATAAATAATACTCTATCAAAGTGGAATATACTTGAAATTCCCGAAATCCGGGATTAGAAATCGCGAGCCAGCCGGCCCCGGGCCGGGGGATGGAATTGCGGTGAAGGAATTTACAGTCATGACGATTGCGGCGAACGGGGCGGGGACGTTGATCGAGATCGAGGCGGATGCGCTGTGCCAATTGCTGGCGGCGGACGCGGCGATCCTGGTGGATGTGCGCGAGCAGTGGGAATTCGCCGAGGCGCGCATTCCCGGCGCGGTTTCGCTGCCGCTGTCGCGCTTCGACCTGGCCGCGCTGCCCGAAACCGACGGGCGGGTTCTGGTTCTGACCTGTGCCATTGGCGGGCGTTCGGCGCGGGCGGCGAACATGCTGCTGGCATCCGGGCTTTCCGAGGTGACGCATCTGCGCGGCGGCATGACCGCCTGGCAGGCGGCGGCGCTGCGCACGATTTCCGGCGGAGAGACGGTCGGCGGCAGACTTGCGGAGGCGGCGCTGCTGCCTTGCGCGGCGGCCTGAGAGGCGGCGCGGCGGCATTTTTCGAAATGTGGCAGTCAAATCGCAGGGCTGCCAAAATTCCGCTCGATTTAAGCAGTTATTAATCCGCCGCGCGCATGATGCGCGCAGGCAATCGCGCCGGCCGCCCGTTCGAGGGCGGCGGCGGCAAAATTTTCAGTTGGCAGGCAGGAAGAAAATGCGGGCTTTGACTCTGATCGCGTTGTTTGCGGCATCGTTGCTCTGGATGGGTGCGCAGGCCGCGCAGATGGGCCCGGAACGACATGCCGATACCGGCGACCTGACCAGCGCGGCGCAGATCCAGTTGCAGCCCGCCAGCCAGATCGTCCAGATCTCGAACTGAGTCCAACCCACCCGATCGGCCGTCAGCAGGCGATCGACTACGGTGCCTTGGAGATGACGATCCGGGTCCGGTAATCGATCTTGTCCATCTCCGACAGGGCCGTCACGCCGGCATCCCAATGATCGGCATTCGCCATCTGATCCGAGTTGGACTGGAGGGTCGCGGCGGGCGCCCCCATCATCGCCGTCAAGCGCTGGACCTCGGCCATATCTCCCTTGGCCATCGCCTCCTGAATCTTGGCGCCGATATCGGCCATGGCGGCACCGCTTTCCGCTGAGTTTTCGGCACCCGCGGTCACTGCGCTGTTCAGTTCTTCGGTGAACGCGTCGGCAAGTACGCGGCCCTTGTCAAGCGGTACCCCGCCGCTGCTCTTCTTGCCGCTCAGCATGTATATCGCGTTGGCAAGGTGTTCGTATTTCTTGTGCAGGGCGTCCAGTTCCGCCTTGCTGTGCCCCCAGTTCTTGTATTGGTCATCGATCTGTGCCAGCACCATGGTGGCGGCGGAGTAGGCGGTCATCTCGCCTTCCTTGGGCAGGCGCATCGCGGAGATCGTTACGCCCTTGCTTTCGCCGGTCGCGTATCCGGCTTCCGACATGACATTCTTCTTGCGGTAGATATCCGAAACCTGGTCGGCGGTCAGGTATTCGATATAGGCGCCATCGGACCAGGCTTCCTCGGCGCGGCCCGCGCCCTGGCCATAAAAGGCGAGGACCTTTTCGACGG
The DNA here is from genome assembly GCA_024644185.1 of Rhodospirillales bacterium. Lineage (GTDB taxonomy): Bacteria > Pseudomonadota > Alphaproteobacteria > UBA8366 > JADFVY01 > JAHELM01. The sequence goes on from JAHELM010000138.1 coordinate 6,492, forward strand.
GATCGCTGGTGTAGAAGGTGGTCGACGCGGGTGTCTCTGACTTTGGGTCGGCCTTGGCGCCGGGATACGTCTTCGCGACGTAGTCCGCGGCGAAGGCGGGCCCCGCACTAAAGACACCAAGGATCAGTGCCGCGGCGGCGACCGGCATCAGCCTGGAGATTGTCATGGTTTTTTCCTTCCTGAATTGACAAGAAAAAAAGCGTGCGATGTCTGAAAAGCGAGCACAGGCATACGATACTCCTGCTCGTCCCGTTTTCGGAGATGCCAAATTAGGCAGGGCTCATACCTCGAATTAT
>JAHELM010000139.1 GCA_024644185.1 Rhodospirillales bacterium
CTTGCGCAACCGCCTGCTTCCCCTGACCTCGCTGCGCGATCAACTCAAACTGGACGACACCGATGCGAGCGACGAGGACCGTTTCGTCATCGTCACACAGGTTGGCAATTTCTCGTTCGGCATCATCGTCGACAAGGTCTTCGACACCGAGGAAATCGTGGTCAAGCCGGTGTCGTCGCTGCTGCGCAATATCTCGCTGTTCTCGGGAAATACCATCCTGGGCGACGGCAGCGTGATCATGATCCTCGATCCGAACGGCATCGCCTCGGATATCGGCGAAATCTCGGCGGTCGAACAGGTGGCGGCCGAGCATGCCGCGGTGGCCGAGGAAGAGAGCAATCGGGAGCGCGTGCCCCTGCTGGTATTCCATGCCGGCGACGATACGCCGATGGCGGTGCCGCTGGCGCTGGTCGCACGGCTCGAGGAAATCGATCTCGAGGAAGTCGAGATTTCCAATGGCCAGTTGGTCGTGCAGTATCGTGGCGGCCTGATGCCGCTGCTGCCGCTGCGGGCGGACGGTGAAATCAGCAAGTCCGGCCGCCAGGCGGCGATCGTCTTCGCCGACCGCGACCGGTCGATGGGCCTGCTCGTGGACGAAATCGTCGACATCGTCGAGGACCGCCTGGAGATCGAACTGACCACCGAACGCCCGGGCATGCTGGGCAGCGCCATCATCGATGGCGAGGCAACCGACATTGTCGATACCAGCTATTACCTGACCCAGGCCTATGGCGACTGGTTCGTGCCGCGCGGTGGCGAGACGACCACGGTGGCGCAGAGCCGCCGGAAGCGCCGGGTGCTGCTGATCGACGACAGTTCGTTCTTCCGCAATCTGCTGTCGCCGCTGCTGTCGGTTGCCGGCTATTCCGTCACGACCGTGGAGAGCGCCAACCGGGCAATGGAGCTGTACGAGCAGGGCAAGGATTTCGACATCATCCTCAGCGACATCGAACTGCCCGGGATGAACGGCTTCGAATTTGCGCAGGCGGTGCGGGCCAGCGAGCGGTGGGCGGGGCTTCCCCTGATCGCGTTGTCGGCCTATACCTCCATAGACCATCTGCAACGCGGACGCGTGGTCGGCTTCGATGACTATGTCGGTAAGTTCGATCGCGATACACTGCTGCGCACGCTGGAGTCGGCCTTGAACCCCGAAGGGGTCGAAGTCGGCAACGACTGATCCGGCCGGAGGACGGCATTGGCCTGACAATTGCATGGCCGGTGTTCCCAAGGGTCGATCGGAACGGGGCGCTTGTTTGGCGCTCTGTGGCGGGAATTGTCTTTTTGGAAGCGCCGGGCCGGTCGGGCCGGATATGATTTGGGCGAGGCGCGCAGATGGGCGCCCTACAATTGAGCGGAGTTGGAGATGAAGTCCTGCCTCGTGGTCGATGATTCGCGGGTCATTCGAATGGTTGCCCGCAAGATCATGGAAGAACTGGCATTCGAGGTGGTTGAAGCCGAAGACGGCAAGGTCGCTATCGAGCGCTGCAATCAGGGTATGCCGGATGCCGTGCTGCTTGACTGGCATATGCCGGTCATGGACGGCCTCGAATTCCTGCATGCGCTTCGCCGTCTTCCCGGCGGCGACAAGCCGAAGGTCGTGTTCTGTACGACCAAGAACGATCTTGAGCATATTCAGGAAGCGATCAAGGCTGGCGCTGACGAATACATCATGAAGCCGTTCGACAGCGAAATCATCCAGAGCAAATTCATGCAGGTGGGCCTCCTGTAATGACGCAGGCGCCGGCGACAGGGACGCAGGCCGAAGAGGGGGAATTCCTCGAGCCGTTGCGCGTTATGATCGTGGACGACTCGTCGGTCGTCCGCGGCTTGCTTGCGCGCATGCTGGAGGAGCAGCCCGACGTCAAGGTGGTGTCGTCGGTCAGTGACGGCCAGATGGCCGTGAACTCGCTGCGCCGGTATGACGCGGATGTCGTCATTCTCGACATCGAAATGCCGCGCATGGATGGCCTTACGGCCCTGCCGCTGTTGCTGGAAGCACTCCCCGGGGTGCAAATCATCGTTGCCTCGACGCTGACCGAAAAAAACGCGGAAATCTCGATTCGGGCGCTTGAGATCGGGGCTGCCGACTACCTGACCAAACCGACCAGCGCACACGGGCTGGGTTCGATGGAGGTATTCAACCGGCAACTGGTGGAAAAGGTTATTGCTCTCGGATACGCCCACCGCGAGCAGCCTCGGCCGGCGGGTGCCGCCGCCGCCGCCGCGGCCCCGGCGCGACGTGTCGCGGCCAGTCCGGAATATCGGAATTCAGCGCGTCCATCCGAACGTCAATACCGGCCTTCGGTTCGCCCGGGTCGGCCGAAGGTCAGGGTGATGGACCGGCCTGCCCGCGAGGACAGGGAACAGATTACGCCGGTTTTCCTCAAGCCGCCGCCGAAAGAGGTGGTTCTCCGCGCGGCCGGGAAGACGCGGCCGGAAATTATTGCCATCGGCAGTTCGACCGGCGGCCCGCAAGCGTTGTTCCAGGTGCTACGCGACCTCGGCAAGGATCCCGGCGTGCCGATCATGATCACCCAGCACATGCCGCCGACCTTTACCAAGATTCTGTCCGAGCATATCACGCGCGCCAGCGGCATTCTGGCACGGGAAGCCGAAAATGGAGAGCCGCTTGAAAAGGGCCGCATCTATGTGGCGCCAGGCGACTTCCACATGCTGCTGAAGGTGGAAAACGATCGCCGGGTGTTGCGGGTGGTGCAGAGCGATCCCGTGAATTTTTGCCGTCCCGCCGTGGACCCGATGCTGCAGAGCATCGTCAATGTTTTTGGCGCACGGGTCCTGACCGTCATTCTGACGGGAATGGGCCAGGATGGCGCTGTCGGCTGCCAGAGCGTGGTTGAGGCGGGCGGAACGGTGATTGCCCAGGACGAATTGAGCAGTGTCGTCTGGGGCATGCCGGGCGCCGTGGCGACCCGCGGATTGTGCAGCGCGGTGCTGCCGATCGATCAGATTGGCCGGCATCTTAAGGACTTTATCATGCGGAGCGCTTCATGATCCGGCATGATGATTTCGAGTTGCTGCGCGGCATCGTCAAGTCCAGGTCGGGGCTGACGTTGTCACCGGACAAAGCGTATCTGCTCGAGAACCGCCTGATGGCGGTTGCCCGCAAATGGGGCATGAACGACATCGATGGGCTGGCCGCGGCGGTTCGCGGCGGTCCGAACGAAGAACTTCTGCGAGAGATAACCGAGGCCATGACAACCAATGAAACCTTGTTCTTTCGGGATCAAAGCCCGTTCGAACAATTGCAGAAAGTGGTTCTGCCAAGGCTGATGGCGAGCCGTAAAGAGGCTCGGCACATTCGTATCTGGAGCGCTGGATGTTCCAGTGGGCAGGAGCCGTATTCAATTTCCATGATCCTGCGCGAGCAGAGCGCGCTGTTCAAGGACTGGCGGATCGATATCCTGGCGACCGATATCTCGCGAACCATGCTCGATAAGGCGCGCGCCGGGCTCTATACCCAGTTCGAGGTGCAGCGGGGCTTGCCGATTGCCATGCTGATGAAGCATTTCAAACAGGCAGGCGACAAGTGGGAACTGGACCCGAGTATCCGTGCCATGGTGGAATTCCGCGAATTCAATTTGCTCGGCGATCCGGGAACCCTCGGTCGGTTCGACATTGTATTCTTGCGTAATGTGTTGATTTATCTAGATCAACCGACAAAGGCGCAGGTTCTCGAGAAAGTCTGCCGCCAGATGCCGACCGATGGCGTTCTCTACATGGGTGGCGCCGAGACTGTTATGGGCGTGACCGAAAAATTCCAGCCGGTCAGCGAACATCGCGGCATGTATCGGGTTACGGCGGGTGGTCCAAGCCAGTGGAAGACGCCGCCGGCCAGCATTGCTTCGAACGCCTGAAAGCCGGTTTCGCCATCAGTTTAGGTACAAAACAAAACCGCCACGTCCTCACCGGACGTGGCGGTTTTCGTTTTTGGCATGGCGCCGTTCGAAACGTTGCCCCTCAGGCGGTGACTTCGCCGATATTGCTGCTTACGGGGGCTGCGCCTGGTGTCGGCTCCCGCAGGACATAGCCGCGGCCCCACACCGTTTCGATGTAATTGTCGCCGTTCGTGGCAGTGGCCAGCTTCTTGCGAAGCTTGCAGACGAACACGTCTATGATCTTCAGTTCCGGTTCGTCGATCCCGCCATAGAGGTGGTTCAGGAACATCTCCTTGGTCAGGGTCGTTCCCTTGCGCAGCGCGAGAAGCTCGAGGATCGCATATTCCTTGCCGGTCAGGTGGACCGGCTGGCCGTCGATTTCTACCGTCCGCGTGTCGAGATTGACTGTCAGGCGGCCTGCCGAAATAACCGACTGCGAATGTCCCTTTGACCGCCGGATAATCGCCTGAATCCGCGCGATCAGCTCGCTCTTGTGAAACGGCTTGGTCAGATAGTCGTCGGCACCGATGCCGAGGCCCTTAACCTTGGACTGCATGTCCGTAAGGCCGGAAAGAATCAAAATCGGCGTGTCAACCTTCGCGGCACGAAGCCGGTGCAGCACTTCGTATCCATCGATATCCGGCAACATCAGGTCGAGAATGATGATGTCGTAATCGTAGATCTTGCCGATTTCCAGCCCGTCCTCGCCAAGGTCCGTCGTATCGACGATGAACCCTTCGGATCGAAGCATCGTGACGATGCTGTTGGCAACGGACGTATCATCTTCAACAAGGAGGACTCGCATTCATTCCCTCCGACTGGGGATTTTCATGACCAAGGATTAACCATTTTGATTAAAAAATGTAAAGAAAAACTTAACAGAAAATGGGCGTGCTCCACATTTTTACCGGATGTTAAAGTATCTGGGGCAAAATGCCTCGGAATTTCAAGCCGGTGTCGCACGGAAAAAAAGCGACTGGAATCGGGGTCGGAGAAAACCGCGAGCCAAGGAATGCACATGAGTTGGGGAAATTAACCCCGCTCCAATGGGATTGGATGCCGGATCGGGAAGCGGCCAGACATGAAGGCGATACCGGAAGTCGGGAAACCGGGTTCGTCGGCGTCGTGTGTCGGGGAGCCTCGCCGGTTCCGTCACGGGAATATAAGGATGGCGATTGAATGACCATTCGGGACCATGAGATGAAGGCGCGCCGCTTCGAATTCGACGAAGCGCGGCGAAAGATGCGCGACCTTGGCGAACTGAAGCGTCACCTCGAATCGTCGCGGGACCGGTTGGTCGGCGATTCGCGGGATGGCGAGTCGGCCGAGGACCGCCGCCTCACCTTGCAGGCCTCGATCGACGATATCGAGCGCCAGCTTGTCGCCACCAGGGTGACACTGGACAGTAGCCGCGAGGCCATGGAAAGCCAGGAATTGGTGCGTAACGGTTATGACCGGATTCCGGTTGCCGTTGGCAGCCGGCGCGGGCGTGGCCAGGTCGAGCATATCCGAATCGTCAGGACTCACCGAAGCTGAGCAGGCGGCCCGGGCGGATATTCGCATCCGCCCGGATAAGCCGCCTCGCTCGCCTAAATCAGATGGCGGATCCGTGTCGGCGCCCGCCGGCCTCATACTTCTGTGTCAGTAGCCGGGTTCGTCGACGACGTCGCGGTATTGCTGAATCCGGGTCGCGCGAAGGCCGCCGATGCCATGACGATCGATCAGGCGCTGCCAGGACAGAAATTCCTCGATCGACAGATTATACCGCCGGCACGCATCTTCCAGGCTGATGATGCCGGACCGTACGGCCACGACGACCTGCGCCTTGCGACGGATTACCCAGCGCTTGGTCTGTGGGGGCGGTAGATCGTCGAGTGTCATGTTCAAATCTGTTCGTCAGTCAAAAAGATTGGTCCCAGAACGGGTTAATAACCCTATGCGGGCTCGGCTTCCGATAAATTGCGGCACGCCGCGTCAGAACAGACTATTGTCCGGAAACGCTTAAGAAATAACTAAACTCTACAGGCGGAAGGTGGACGAAATGCCACACATGGGCTGCGTGTTTACCGACCTCGTGGAGAGTGTTACGATTCGCGCGGCATGGTGTCGATCCGGTGGTGCGGATTCCTGCGCCCGGACCTGATACGCGACGATGCCATCGCGGCCTGTTCGGGAGGGCCACTGGATGACAGGCGATTCGCAGCCGCTGCATCCGCCCGCCGTCCCCGGGGGCGGCGACACGACAGTCGACGGGGCAATTATCCTTCTCGATCCTCACGGCATGGTCGTGTTCTGGTCTGTAGCTGCCGAAAAGATCACCGGTTATTCCGCGGCCAACATAGTGGGCCACCCGTTCGGTGCGGTTTGCCGGGATTTTCTGGGCACTGATTTTGCCAAGTGGGAGTTCGGCCGGGACGTTCCCGTCGTGATGTCGTGTGCCGGAAATACTGGCCGGCCGGTGATGATCGCATTGACGCCGCTTATCGATGGCGGGGGAGTTCCCGCCGGGTTCGCGGTCAGACTTGCGGACCTGGAAAGCTCGGCCCACGGCGGTCTTGCCTTTGGCGAATCGAAAACCGGATTGCCGGTTTTCGCGGGCGCGTCCACGGCCGCCCCGGCCCTGCTGATAGATCCGGACGATTCGAGAATTCTGGATATGAACGAGACGACGCCGGCGGCGCTTTCCTGTTCCGAAAGCGAACTGCGCGGTCTCATCCTGGCCTCCGCGCTGGGCCCGGTGCATTCGGCTGGCGATGAGGGGGAGGCAGGGCCGGCCATCTGCACACTGGTCGATTCCGAAGGATACAATAAGGTTTACGAGTTTTCCGCCGTGCCGGTGCGATGGGACGGTCGCGATCTCGCGCTGGTCGTGCTGCATGACGTCAGTT
>JAHELM010000140.1 GCA_024644185.1 Rhodospirillales bacterium
CTGTTCATCCTGGCCGGCGCGGTGATGAACGCATCCGGCATTTCGCGGCGGCTGATCGCCTTTGCCTCGGCCCTGCTCGGTTTCATCCGCGGCGGCCTGTCCATGGTGACGATCGGCGCCTCGCTGTTCTTCGCCGAGATTTCCGGTTCCGCCGTGGCCGACGTGGCGGCGCTCGGCTCGATCCTGATCCCGGCGATGAAGAAGAAGGGCTACCCGGTTGCCTTCGCCGCCGCGGTGACCTCGTCCTCGGCAACGCTGGCGGTGATCATCCCCCCCTCGATCCCGATGATCCTCTACGCCGTCATGGCGGATACCTCGGTGGTGCAGTTGTTCGTCGCCGGCATCGTGCCGGGCGTGCTGGGCGCCATCGGCCTGATGGGGGTCTCGTACTGGTTCGCCGTGCGCTACGACTTCCCCGTCGAAGAGGCGTTCCGGCTGCGCCGCGTCTGGGAAACCTTCAAGGAGGCATCCTGGGCCTTCCTGTTGCCGGTCATCATTCTGGGCGGCATTTTCGGCGGACTGGTCACCGCGACCGAGGGCGCGGCGCTGGCCGTCGCCGCGGCGCTGTTCGTCGGCGGCGTCATCTATCGCGAACTCGATCTGGTGCATTTGCGCACGGCGGCGATGGAGGGCGGGGTGCAGACCGCCGTCGTCATGCTGCTGGTGGCGGCATCGGCGCTGGTCGGCATCTTTCTGACCCAGCAGCAGGTGCCGCAGCATCTGGCCGCCACCATAGCCGGGATCACCGACAACAAATACGTGGTGCTGATGCTGCTGAACGTGTTGTTCCTGGTGCTGGGGCTGTTCCTGCACTCGGCGGCGGCAATCATCCTGACGGTGCCGATCGTCATGCCGCTGGTGCATGCGGTGGGCATCGACCCGGTGCATTTCGGCCTGATCGTCACCCTGAACCTGGGCATCGGCCAGCAGACGCCGCCGGTGGCCAGCGTGCTGATCACCGCCTGTTCGGTGGCCAAGGCGAATATCTGGGAGGTCAGCAAGATCAATATCTGGTTTGTCGCCGTCCTGCTGGCGGTGCTGATCCTGGTGACCTACGTTCCGGCGGTCCCGATGGGGCTGGTCGACTTCTTCTATCGCTGAGGACAATTGCACGCATGCCTGAAGATACCATTCTGGCCACCCGTGATCGGCATATCGCCACGGTCACGCTGAACCGGCCGCACAAGTTGAACGCCTTCACCCGGCCGATGTGGAACCGGCTGGGTGTCGTCATCCGCGAGCTTTCCGCCGACGATACCGTGCGCTGCATCGTCATTCGCGGCGCCGGCGGCAAGGCGTTTTCGCCCGGCAACGACATCTCGGAATTCGAGACCGAGCGGTCGAACAAGGCGCAGGCCCGCGACTACGGCAGGGACATCTCGCTGACCCTGACATCGCTCAGCGAATGCCGTCATCCGATCGTGGCGCTGATCGAGGGGATCTGCGTCGGCGGAGGGCTGGAGGTGGCGGCCCATTGCGATATCCGCATCTGCGGCGAATCGAGCCGCTTCGGCGTGCCGATCAAGCGGTTGGGGCTGGTACTCGCCTATCCCGAAATCGCCGGGCTGCTGAAACTGGTGGGGCCGGCAACGGTCATGGAAATCCTGCTGGAGGGCCGCATCTTCACCGCCGCCGAGGCGCTTGAGCGTGGCCTGGTCACGCGCGCCGTCGCCGACGGCAAGGTCGAGGACGAAGCCTTCGCATCGGCGCGCAACATCGCCGAAGGCGCGCCGCTGGTTGCCCGCTGGCACAAGAAATTCGCCCGCCGGCTGATGAACAATCACACGCCGCTGCGCCCCGAGGAACTGGACGAGGGCTACGCCTGCTACGAGACCGAGGATTTCCAGATCGGCTACAAATCCTTCCTGGCCAAGACGAAGCCGGACTTCAAGGGACGCTGACATGGCGCAGCGTCGCGGACCGCTGACCGGCATTCGGGTCATCGAACTGGCGCATATCATGGCCGGGCCGGTCTGCGGCCTGATGCTGGCCGATATGGGCGCCGACGTCGTCAAGGTGGAGAAGGTACCCGGCGGCGACGATTCGCGGCGCTTCCTGCCGCCGGCCATCGGCGATGAATCCGCTGCCTTCCTGATGATGAACCGCAACAAGCGCGGGATCGCGCTGGACCTCAAGCACGCGGATGGCAAGGCGGTGCTGCGCCGGCTGCTGCGCGGGGCCGATGTGGTGATCGAGAATTACCGCCGCGACACGATGCGGAAACTCGGCCTCGACTACGAGGACTTGCGGGCGGAAAATCCCGGCCTGATCTATTGCGAGATTTCCGGCTTCGGCCGCACCGGCCCTTATGCCGATCGCGGCGGATTCGACCTGATCGCCCAGGGAATGGCCGGGTTGATGAGCATTACCGGCGAGGGGCCGGGGCGGCCGCCGGTGAAGGTCGGCGCGCCGGTCAGCGATATCACCGCCGGCATTCTCGGCGCGCTGGGTGTGGTGTCGGCCTATGCGCACCGGATGAAAACCGGCGAGGGCCAGCGCGTCGATACCTCGCTGTTCGAGGCGGCGATCGTGCATACCTACTGGCAGTCGGCCATTGCCCTGGCCACCGGCGTGGCGCCGGGGCCGATGGGGTCGGCGCATCCCCTGAACGCGCCCTACCAGGCGCTGCGCACGAAGGATGGCTGGATCAATGTCGGGGCCGCCAACCAGACCAACTGGCTGCGCCTGCTCGACGTGCTGGGCGCGCCCGAACTGGCGGCGGACGAGCGGTTCGGCGACAATGCCGGTCGCATGGCGCATCTGCCGGACCTGGTCGTGGCGCTGGAGGCGCGCCTGGCCGGCCGGACCACGGCGGATTGGCTGGCGGCGATGGAAATGGCCGGGCTGCCGGCGGGTCCGGTGCTGGATATCGTCGAAATGCACCGCGACCCGCAGACCATCGCCCGCGAGATGGTGGTCGAGGCCGAGCACGCGCATCTCGGCCCGGTCAGGACCATCGGCCTGCCGATCAAGTTTTCCGCCACGCCGGGCGGAATCGTTCGCGGCGCGCCCGTATACGGCCAGCATTCGCGTGAAGTGCTCGGCGAATTCGGCTATACGGATGCCGAGATCGAGGCGCTGGTCGGGTCCGGCGCCGTCAAGGCCGCGGAGCTGGAATGACATGACGAAGACGATCAGGGCGCGGGCCATCGCCGCCGATTCGCTGGGCGGGCTGGGGCAGGTGCTGATGCCGGACGGTCAGCCCGGTCAACGCGACGAATACGCCGCGACGACCGATAATTTGCGACCGCACGCGAAGCTGAACGTCACCTTCATGCGGGTCGACCCCAGGCCGCCGGTGATTCGGGCGATCGAGCGGCATCCGCATTCGATGCAGCTGTTCGTGCCGATGAACGGCGCGCGTTTTCTGGCGGCGGTCTGTCCCTCGCGGCCCGATGGCGGGCCGGATATCGACCGGTTGGCGGTGTTCGTCGCCGATGGCGGGCAGACGGTGAACTACAACGCCGGAACCTGGCATGCGCCGCTCTGCGTACTCGACCGGCCGGGCGACTTCACCATGCTGCGCCACGACGATGGCGGGCCGGAAGACACCGACCTGGTGATGCTGGACGCCGCGGTCGAGGTCCTGCTGCCGGATTGAAACTTTGCCGGGCGGGCCGGAATAGTTTGGCGCGATTAACGTCATTTTAAGGGCATTCCACCGATCATGCCGCACCCGGGCCGCATGCCGGAAGCGCGTGCCCGGCCATATGCCCCACGCCCGGTGCGACAGAAAAGAGACGACATGACGTTTACCTGGACGATCAAACGCAAGCTGATCCTGATGGGTGTCATCGCCGTGTTCGCACTGGCGGGGCTGGTCGCAATTACCTCGAATTCCAGCCGCCAGGTCGTCAAGGCGACGGTCGCCAGCCAGGATTTGCTGAAGGAGGCACAGTCGCTCGCCGATCTGCGCGTGTCGGCGGTGAAAATGGTTCTGGCGGCGATGGATTCGATCATCGATGCGGCCGACGGTTATGTCTACGAGGAACGCCTGCAGGTGATGGACGAGAGCGTCAACGCGCTCCGCGCCAGCCAGAAGATCGTCGAAACCGTGGCGCGGCGGGCGGGCCGCCCGGAGGACGTCAAGACCTATGTGGAATTTACCAACACCATCGACCAGGTGATCCGCGTCGATCTGGTGCAGGCGATCGAGGCGCGCGCGGATACGAATGCCCTCGGCGCCTTCGACGACGATATCGACAAATACGGCAACGGGCTGGTTACGCTGATCGGCGAACTGGAAGATCTGGCCGCCGGCGAACTGGCGGCGGCACAGGGCGACCTTGGCGTGTCGGTGGACAGGTCGTCCAGCTTCGCGTTCTGGGCCGGTCTGATTTTCGCGGGGATCCTGATCCTCGTTCTGCTGCTGACCGGAAGCAGCATCACCAGGCCGATCGCCCGGCTGACCGCCGCGATGGACGAACTGGCCGCCGGCAAGCTGGACGTGCGGATCGTCGATATCGGCCGCAAGGACGAGGTCGGGGCGATGGCCGCCACGGTCCAGGTGTTCAAGGACAATGCCGTCGAGAAGGTGAAGCTGGAAAAGGACCAGGCCGAAACCAAGCGCCAGGCCGATGCGGAACGGCGGCAATCGATGCTGGACCTGGCCGACCGCTTCGAGCGTTCGGTCAAGGAAGTCGTGGACGGCGTGTCTTCGTCAGCCACCGAGATGCAGGCCACCGCCCAGCAGATGTCGGCGACCGCCGAGGAGACCAGCCGCCAGGCCGGCAGCGTCGCCACGGCATCCGACCAGGCGACGACCAATGTACAGACCGTCGCCGCCACGGCCGAGGAACTGTCCGCCTCGGTCGCCGAGATCGGTCGCCAGGTGTTGCAGTCGGCGCAGATTGCCGGCAACGCGGTGCGCGAAGCCGATGCCACGAACACCACCGTGCAGGGCCTGGCCCAGGCCGCGTCCAAGATCGGCGATGTCGTCGAACTGATCAACAAGATCGCGGGGCAGACCAATCTGCTGGCGCTGAACGCCACCATCGAGGCCGCCCGCGCGGGCGAAGCCGGCAAGGGTTTCGCCGTCGTCGCCCAGGAGGTCAAGAACCTGGCCAATCAGACGGCGAAGGCCACCCAGGATATTTCCGCCCAGGTCCAATCGATCCAGGACGAAACCAACGATGCGGTCGGCGCCATCGAGAAGATCCGCGCGGTGATCGGCGAAATCAGCGACATCTCGACCACCATCGCGTCCGCCGTCGAGGAGCAGGGCCTGTCGACCCAGGAAATCGCCCGCAACGTCCAGCAGGCCGCCCAGGGTACGCAGATGGTCAATCAGAACATCGAAAGCGTCAGCAAGGCGGCCGGCCAGACCGGCTCGGCGGCGACGCAGGTTCTCTCGGCCTCGGAAGAAATGGCTCGCCAGGCCGAGGGGCTGCGCGTCGAGGTCGACCGCTTCCTGCGCGAAGTCCGCCAGGGCTAGGCCGATACCCCATCGAACGGAACCGAGCCGGTTCGGCTCGGCGGAATGACATCTGCCCGCTCGCCCCGGAGCGGGTGCCCGCTTTGCGACGAAAGACCCCCTTCCCGGGGGTCTTTTTTTGTGCCCTCGGCAGCGTGTCGATTTCCGCCGCCGCCAGCAGGCGGTTTCGCGAATATACCCATAAAGCGCAGGCCTACCAATAACGCGGCATCATTAACCTGTCGATAAGGAACAAACGATATAGTTAATCTCACGAAAGAGGTATTCGATTCCCGGGTGGCGAGGCGTCGGACATGACGCGACACCAGATTGGTCGATTCCGGCGGGAGAGGTCGCCGGTCGAGCGCTAGCACGGAGGAAGCGGCAATGTTCAGGTGGACGATCAAGGTAAAACTGTTGGCGATGGGGGCGGTCGCGGCAATCGTCCTTTCAGTGATGATGGGCATGTCATGGATGACCGAGCGGTCGGTGTCGGCGGCCAACGATGCCGTCAAGGACGAGATGGCGCAGCTCGAGCGGCTGAGCGAACTGCGCATGGGCGCGGTCGAGGTGGTGCTCGGCGTGATGGACAGCATCGTCGACCAGCAGGAAGGCGTGGTGCTGAAGGAACGCCAGCAGGCCATCGACCACGGCCTGGGACTTTATGCCGAACTGATGCCCGAGATCGAGCATTCGGCGATGGAGGCGGAGGAGCGCGGGAAGATCAAGGATGGCCGCGGAATGATCCGTGAGATGAAGGATGCCCTGGCCAGGCTCGACCGGCTGGCGAATGTCGATCTTCGCGAGGGGTTGCAGACCAGGTCGGCATCGGTGCTGGCCGAAGTCGACAACCAGACGGATGAACTGGGCGACGTGCTGGTCGAGGCGATCTCGTCGCTCTACGAGGCCAGCCGCTCCGAACTGGCCGACCAGGTGGAGGCGGGCGACGCGGCGGTGGCGACATCCGCCACCGTCTCGTGGGTGACCTATGTGATCGGACTTGGTGGTTTGCTCGTCCTGTTGCTCGGCATCGGCCTCAGCATCACCAAGCCGATCGCGCGGCTGACCGGCGTCATGGGCCTGCTCGCGGGCGGGCGCCTGGATGTGGCGATCGCCGATCTGGGCCGCACCGACGAGGTGGGCGAGATGGCCGGCGCCGTGCAGGTGTTCAAGGACAACGCCATCGAGAAGGTGCGTCTGGAGGAGGAGCAGGGCGCGACCAAGCTGCGCGCCGAGGAAGAAAAGCGCCAGCAGATGCTGGAACTGGCGGGCCGCTTCGAGCGTTCGGTCAAGGAAGTCGTCGACGGCGTGTCCTCGGCCGCCACCGAGATGCAGGCCACCGCCCAGCAGA
>JAHELM010000141.1 GCA_024644185.1 Rhodospirillales bacterium
GCGGCGACCTCCAGCAACAGCACGACCGGCACCACGGCCGAGGGTCGCATGACCAGGGACAGGGCCGTAACCGCCAATGCCGAGAAACCAAACCCGGAATAACCCCTCATAACGGCCGCGAGAAAAACAACCAGCAACGAAAAGGCCAGCGGCAGGGGGGCCAGCCCGGTGACATCGGTCACGATCTGCTCCATCCGCCGAACCCTTTCCACTCACCGAAATTCAGACCCGGTTGCCGCTGCCGCCGGGTCGGGAAAAAAGGCGGACCCACCCGTGGGTCCGCCTGAAAATATCCGAGGAAATGCTTTGTATTACGCGGGCCGCTGCGGGCGCATGTCGGCGGGGTCGATGCCGGCAACGACGTTGGGCTTCTTCATGGCGTCGCGGCGGAACGGCTCACCCAGTTCCTGGTTGATCAGCGCCTCGATGAAGACCGTCTCCTTCTTCTTCATCTGTGCGTCGATGGCCTTCTTCAACTCCAAGGTCAACTGCTCCATCGTCGCGACCTGCACGCCCTTGACCCCGCAGGCCTGCGCGATCCTGGCGTACTGAACGTCGAGGTCGAGTTCGGTGCCGACGAAGTTGTCCGCATACCAGAGCGTCGTGTTGCGCTTTTCCGCGCCCCATTGATAGTTGCGGAAGATCACCATGGTAATCGCCGGCCACTCGTCACGGCCGCAGGCGGTCATCTCGTTCATGGAGATGCCGAAGGCGCCGTCCCCCGCAAAGCCGATGCAGGGTATATCCGGGCTGGCGATCTTCGCGCCCAGGATCGACGGGAAGCCGTAGCCGCAGGGCCCGAACAACCCAGGCGCAAGATAGCGTCGTCCGTTCTCGAAGGTCGGATAGGCGTTGCCGATGGCGCAGTTGTTGCCGATGTCGGACGACATGATGAAATCCTGCGGCAGGGCCGCCTGAATTGCGCGCCATGCCATGCGCGGCGACATCTTTTCCGGCTCGCGCTTGCGGGCGCGCTCGTTCCAGCTGGTACCCGGATCGTCGTTTTCATGATCCATCGACGAGAGCTGCTGCCGCCAGGCGGAGCGCGTCCGATGGATCAGCGCCTCGCGTTCCTTGCGGCCGGCGTTCCCCGCGCTGGCCGAGAGTTTCCCGAGCAGCCGCTCGGCAACCATCCTGGCGTCGCCCTGGATGGCGACGGTGACCTTCTTGGTCAGGCCTATGCGGTCCGCATTCACATCCACCTGGATGACCTTTGCGTCCTTCGGCCAGTAGTCGATGCCGTAGCCCGGCAGGGTCGAGAACGGATTCAGGCGGGTCCCCAGGCACAGCACCACGTCTGCCTTGGCGATCAGTTCCATTGCCGCCTTGGAGCCGTTATAGCCGAGCGGCCCGGCCGAAAGCGGGTGCGAGCCGGGGAAGGCGTCGTTGTGCTGATAGCCGCAGCAGACCGGCGCGCCGAGTTTCTCGGCAAGTCTGGCGGATGCCGGAATGGCGCCCGAGAGCACCACGCCGGCCCCGTTCAGGATTACGGGAAACCTGGCTTCCGACAGCAGCTTCGCCGCCTCGGCGATCGCCTGTTCGCCGCCCGCCGGGCGTTCCAGCTTGACGGTTTCGGGGAGCTCGATGTCGACGACATGCGTCCAGAAGTCGCGCGGCACGTTGATCTGGGCCGGCCCACTGCCGCGCCACGCCTGCTCGATCACCCGATTCAGGACTTCGGCAATACGGGACGGGTCGCGAACCTCTTCCTGATAGCACACCATGTCCTGGAACAGCGCCATCTGCGGGATTTCCTGAAACCCGCCCTGGCCGATGGTCTTGTTCGCCGCTTGCGGCGTCACCAGAAGCAGGGGGGTATGGTTCCAGTAGGCCGTCTTGACCGGAGTGACGAAGTTGGTGATGCCCGGTCCGTTCTGGGCGATCATCATGCTCATCTTGCCGCTGGCCCGGGTGAAGCCGTCCGCCATCATGCCGGCATTGCACTCGTGCGCGCAGTCCCAGAATGTGATCCCGGCCTTCGGGAACAGGTCGGATACCGGCATCATTGCCGAGCCGATAATCCCGAACGCATGTTCGATTCCGTGCCGCTGCAGCACTTTGACGAATGCTTCCTCGGTGGTCATCTTGGTCATGTCGAATGTCTCCAGAACGGCGAACGCCCACCCCGCGTGGACGGGCCAAAATCCGTGGCCCAATTGATAATCCCGAGGCCACGTGTCGGATAGGGCCAGATTGCCCCAATCGTCGGGACCACCCCGCTCAGCGGCGAAGCCGGCGCTCCTTGCGGATCAGATCGGCCAGCAAGCCGATCCCCGGCGCGATACGTTCTTCCGGGACCGACGAAAATCCCAGGCGAAAAAAGTTGCGCGGCGGATCGGCGGCCATGAAATGCACGTGCCCCGGTTCGATGACGATCCCTTCCTCGAGCGCGTGTTCCGCCAGAAGGCCGGCATCCAGATCCTCGGGCCCCCGCACCCAGAAACTGGTGCCGCCGAAATTCGGCGTCCGCGCCGCATCCGGCAGATACTGGGCGAGTGCGGCGCTCATCGCCTGCCAGCGCCCATGATAGACCTTGTGCAAACGCCGGATCAGCGCATCGTGGTGCCCCAGCGAGAGGAACAGCGCCGTGGTCCGCTGGTTGTTGTTCGGCGGGTGGCGCATCATCAACCGGCGCAGCGCGCGCGCCTCGGCAACGAAGGGCGCCGACGCCACCAGATAACCCAACCGCAACCCATGGAACAGCGTCTTCGACAGGCTGCCGACATAGATGACCCGGCCCGCCGCATCCATGGACTTCAGAGCCGGCGTCGGCCGGCCGGTATAGTTGGTTTCCGACTCGTAGTCGTCCTCGACCACCAGGAAATTCCGCGCCTGCGCGCGACGCAACAGGGCCTCCCGGCGCTCCGCCGGCATGGTCACCGTGGTCGGCGACTGGTGGCTCGGCGTCACGAAGACCAGATCGCAGCCATCCAGCCTCTCGTCGACGGGAAGCCCCGCGCCGTCCACGGGAATCGTTCTCACATGAGGGGTCTTCAACGCGACGATGTTGCGCATGTCCGGATAGCCCGGATCTTCCAGCGCCACCACCGTGTCTTCGCCAACCAGCAGTCCGGCGATCAGGTACAGCGCGTTCTGCACACCCAGCGTGATCAGGATTTCCTCCGGCCGCACGAAAATTCCGCGCCGCGGCAGGATGCGGCTGCGAATCTGTTCGACCAGCGCCGGATCGTCCATGTGCAGGCTGTCGGCGGTCCATTCGGCGATGCCCTTCAATCCCAGCGCCTGGCGGCTGCATTCGCGCCAGGCGGAAATCGGGAACAGGCCCGGATCGATCTGGCCATAGACGAAGGGATAGGGGCAGGACTGCCAGTTCACCGGTTTGGCGATATTCGGCTGGCGGCCAGGCCGAACGCTGAACAGGGCATCCCAATTCGGCCCACCCGCCGGCGCGGCAAGCGCCGCCGGGTCCGGCGGCGGACTGTCGAGAATGTCGGGATTGACGAAAAAGCCGCTGCGCTGCCGGGCCAGGATGAACCCGTCATCCGCCAGGCCCTGATAGGCCAGGACGACGGTGTTGCGCGACACGCCCAGCCGTTCGGCCAGCATGCGGCACGAGGGTAGCGGCTGATCCAGCGAGAGCTGGCGGTTCAGAATGGCCGCCACCATCATCTCGCGGATGCTCGCCTGGATGCTGACCCCGGGCTGGCGGCGTAACTGGAACAGCGAGTCGCGCATTTCTCTGGCCCCGGCGGAGGCCGGCAATTGGCCCCATGAATCTGTCCAGCAGGACTGTACGATGCCGGTCGTCCGTGGGCAAGACGACGCGCCCCGGTACCGCGATGCGGATTGACAACATCCCCCCGGACATCGGACGCTTCGTCCGACGCAACGCTCCAGGAAACGGGCCCGGATGGCCGACAAGCCGCAAATTCTCGAACTCTGGCCGACCCGGATTCTGCGTCACAGCCTGCCGGGAGCAGCCGAGGCGAACCCGCTTCTGATCAAGGAAATCCTTGAGCTTGAGCGCAGCAACCCGGATCTGACCACGGAATACCTCAAGGCCGGGCTGCTGCAGCGCCCGCATCCCGCCCTCGCCTGGCTGAAGACCTGCATCGATCGCGCCATCGCCGACTATGCCAAGGGTGTCGGGATCGACTATGCGCTGGATTGGCAGGTGCAGGCCTGGGCCAATGTCAATCGCTTCGGCGACTATCACAATCTGCACAATCATCCGCATAGCTGGCTCAGCGGCACCTACTACGTCCAGGTACCGGCGCGACCGAGGCCCCTGCCGGGCCGCGCCGACCGCAATCCCGGCGCCATCAGCTTTTACGACCCGCGGCCCCAGGCCAACATGCTGGCGGTGCGGGGCGACCCCCAGATCGACCCGGAATTCCGTATCCTGCCGACGCCCGGTGAAATCCTGCTCTGGCCGGCCTTCCTGCACCATCTGGTACATCCCAATCTGTCGGACGAAATGCGGATATCGATCTCGTTCAACGTGGTCCTGCGCTGGAAGGCCGCGTACCTGCCTTAGAATTCCGGCATCGAGGTTGCCGTGGCCGGAGATCGGCGTTACCGTATCTGCGTACCCAAATCGACCAAGACCGCGATCGACGCGGCGGCTTCCCCTTGAACGGAAGAGAGGCTGTCATGACTTATGTCGACTGGAAGATCAGAACCAAGCAAGTGGGCACATGCAGCTGCGACTATGGCTGTCCGTGCGAATTCAACGCTCTGCCGACGCATGGCGATTGCGAAGGCGTGATGGCGCTGGAGATTACCGAGGGGCATTTCGGCGCAACCCGGCTCGACGGGTTGCGGGTCGCCGGCGTCTACCGCTGGCCGGGCCCCGTGCACGAAGGCGGCGGCACCTGGTGGTCGATCGTCGACAAGGCCGCCACCCCGGCCCAGATCGAGGCCCTTTTCACGATCCTGGGCGGCAAGGAACAGGAGCCGACCACGGGTTTCGCGATCTACGCCTCGACGATCGCCCACGAACCCGAGCCGCTATTCGCCGATATCGCCTTCGAGTGGGATATCGAGGGACGGTCGGGTCGCTTCGTGGTGGCCGATGTCATGGGGGCGGAAGTCGGCCCGATCCGCAACCCGATCACCGGAAAACCGCACTATATCGCCATCAAGCCGCATAACGGATTCGAGTTCCGCGAGGCCGAGATGGCGAGCGCCGATTTCTGGAGCACGGGCGCGGTGAACCAGCGCCACACCGGACGCTTCGCGGCGATTACCCACGCGACTTATGGCCCGTACGGGATCATCGCCGCGGAGAGCCACCCGGCCGCGCCGATCTGACGTCGTCCTCGTTGCTACATCGTGCCCGGGAAGAACCCACCGTCAATCAGCAGGTTCTGGCCGGTGATATAGCCGCTGCGCGCCGAGCACAGGAAGGCGCAGGCATGGCCGAACTCGTCCGGCGTGCCGTAGCGCCCGGCGGGAATGCCAACGACGCGGCCCTGGGCCGCCTGCTCGACGCTGACGCCCTCGCGGTCCGCCGCCGCCTTCAGGGTCTGCTTCAGGCGGTCGGTGTCGAACGACCCAGGCAGCAGGTTGTTGATGGTGACGTTGTGGCGGACGGTGTCACGGCTGAGCCCGGCGATGAAGCCGGTAAGCCCGGTGCGCGCGCCGTTCGACAGGCCGAGAATCGGGATCGGCGCCTTCACCGCGCCCGATGTGATATTGACGATGCGGCCGAACTTGCGTTCGATCATGCCGTCCACCGTCGCCTTGATCAGGAAGATCGGCGTCAGCATGTTGCTGTCGATGGCCTTGATCCAGGCATCGCGATCCCAGTCGCGGAAATCGCCGGGCGGCGGACCGCCTGCATTGTTCACCAGAATGTCGGGATCCGGGCAGGCGGCGAGCACGCGGGAGCGTCCCTCCCCGGTCGTCACGTCGCAGGCCACGGCGGTCACCTTTACCCCGGTCGCCTTGCGAATCTCCGCCGCCGTCGCCTCCAGCACATCGGCCGAGCGGGCATTGATCACCAAGTCGACACCCTCGCGCGCCAGCGCCATCGCGCAGCCCTTGCCCAGCCCCTTTGACGAGGCGCAGACGATGGCCTTCTTCCCCTTCAATCCGAGATCCATCGATCGTCTCTCCCTTCTGTCAGCTGTTCGATCCGCCCCAGCACCACGCGCGCCAGCGGCACGGTGATTGGCCGCTTCTCGGCCAGTGCCGCCGTGTCCAGTGCCGCGACCAATTCCCGCGCGGCGGCGAAGGATCGCTCCATCCGCGCCAGCAGGAAGGTCAGAACCGCCGCCTCGACGCGCAACTGCCGGTCGGCGAGCAGCTTGACCAGAACCCCGCCGATCAGCGCCTCGTCCGGCGCGCCCACGGCAACGCTCATCGCCGCCGCCAGTCTCGACGCCAGATCGGGCAGCGCGATGCGCCACCGCGCCGGCGCGGCCCGCCCGGTCAGCAGCAGGTGCCCGCCACGCTGGGCAATCATGTTGTGCAGGTGGAACAGCGCCTGCTCGCCGATCCCGCGATCCGCATCCTCCAGAACACAGACCGATGCCTCGCCCAGCAATGCCGGCACCGCGTCGACGGTCAATGCCGCCCGGTCGATGGTCACCGCGCCGCTCGCCCGCCGCCAGACATGGGTCAGATGCGTCTTGCCGCAGCCCGCCGGGCCGTACAGCGCCAGAACCGGGCCCGGCCAGTCCGGCCAGCGATCGAGCCACGCCACGGCATCCCGGTTGCACGGCGCAACCAGAAAATCCTCGGCCGCCATCGCCGGGCGGTG
>JAHELM010000142.1 GCA_024644185.1 Rhodospirillales bacterium
CAGGTCGTGCGGGCGCGCGCGACACTTGCCATGGCCACGGCGCGCGTCAAGGAGGCCGAGGCCGCGCTGCTGGAAGCGCAGAGTAAATACGACCGCTACGTTACGCTGGCCAGCCGCAAGGTGATTTCCGACCAGGAATTCGACGCCGTGCGCGCCGCCCATGCGCGGGCCGGGGCGGCGCTGGAAAGCGCCCATGCCGATGTCGAGGTCGCCGAGGCGGATCTGCGGCTGCGCGAGACCGATCTGCGGTCGGCCTGCATCTGTTCGCCGATCGACGGCGTGGTTCTCAGGCGCAATGTCGAACCGGGGCAGACCGTGGCGGCCTCGTTGCAGGCGCCGGTTCTGTTCGTCCTGGCCGAAAGCCTGGCGACGATGGAACTGCGCGTCGACGTGGACGAGGCCGATATCAGCATGGTCGCCGAGGGCCAGTCGGCCCAGTTTACCGTCGACGCCTGGCCCGACCGGATGTTTCCCGCCCGCATTACCAAGGTTCGTTTCGCCCCCGATGCGACCGAGAGCGTGGTCACCTACAAGACCTATCTGGCGGTCGACAACACGACCTTCCTGTTGCGCCCGGGCATGACCGCAACGGCGCGGATCGTCGTGCGGACGGTCGCCGACGCGCTGACCGTCCCGAATGCGGCGCTGCGCTTTTCGCCGCCGCGAGTTGCGCAAGCCGCACCCTCGGGCGGCCTGCTGCAAAGCCTGTTTGCGGGCCCGCCCCGAGAGGCCGCGACGCCGCGCCCGGCCGAGGCGGGTAACCGGCGGCGGATCTGGGTTCTGCGCGACGGCGCCGCGGTTCCGCTCAGCGTCGCCATCGGGCTGACCGACGGCCAGCGCACCGGGATCGTCGAGGGCGAACTGTCCGCCGGCGACCTGGTCGTCGTCGATACCGGTAACGGACAATGATTGGCGGGGATGCCGCGCAAGCCGGCCGGCCGCTGGTCGAATTGCGGGGCGTCACCCGCACCTACGGCAAGGATCTGGCGACCGTGCATGCGTTGCGCGGGATCGATCTGCGAATCGATTCCGGTGAATTTGTCGCGGTGATGGGGCCGTCCGGGTCGGGCAAGTCGACCTGCATGAACATTCTCGGCTGCCTGGATACCCCGACCGCCGGCGAATATCTCTTTGCGGGGGTTTCGGTCGGTGGCCTCACCCGCAATCAGCGGGCGCTGCTGCGCCGGCATTACCTCGGCTTCGTCTTTCAGGGCTTCAATCTGCTGAAACGGACCTCGGCGCTGGAAAACGTCGAGTTGCCGCTGCTCTATCGCGGCATGGCCGGTGGCCAGAGGCGCGCGGCCGCGCGCGAAGCCCTGGCCGAGGTCGGGCTGGCGGGGCTGGAGCGGCACGCCGCCAATGAATTGTCCGGCGGCCAGCAGCAGCGCGTCGCCATCGCCCGCGCAATCGTCACCCGGCCGGCGCTGCTGCTGGCCGACGAACCCACCGGCAATCTCGACACGCGCACCGGCATCGAGATCATGAACCTGATCGCCGGCCTCAACCGCCAGCGCGGCATCACCGTGGCCATGGTTACCCACGAGACCGGGATGGCGGCCTATGCGGACCGCGTCATCTCGTTCCGCGACGGGCTGGTGGACAGCGACCGAAGCGGGCGGGAGGTTGCGTGATGCTGTGGAATGCCGTGCTGCTGGCCGTCCGCGAGATCCGCCGCAACGTGCTGCGCTCGGCACTGACGGTGCTGGGCATCGTCATCGGCGTCGCCGCCGTGATTACCATGGTGACCATCGGCGGCGGGGCGACGGCGCAGGTGACGGCGCAGATCGAAAGCCTGGGCAGCAACCTGTTGATTGTGCTGCCCAGCCGCGGCTTCGGTCCCGGCAGCACGACGGCGACGCCGTTCGACGGCGCCGATGCCGCCGCGATCGCGCGCGAGATCGGCGCGGTAAGCGCCGTTGCGCCGCAATCCTCGGCCAGGACCACGGCCATCTATGGCAACCAGAACTGGTCGACCACCGCCGCCGGCGTCACCGCGGAATTCTTCTCGGTCCGCAACTGGACCGTCACGGCGGGCCGGTCTTTCCTCGGCAGCGAGCTGCGCGCGGGCGAGGCAGTCTGCATCCTGGGTGACACGGTGCGCGAGAATCTGTTTGGCGCCATCGATGCGCTGGGCCAGCGGATACGTCTCGGCAAGCTGTCCTGCAATATCGTCGGTCTGCTGGGGCCCAAGGGGCAATCGCTGATGGGCAGCGATCAGGACAATCTGGTCCTGCTGCCGCTGCGCACCTTCGAACGGCGGATTTCCGGCAACCGGGACATCGGCATCATCCAGGTATCCGTTCGCCCCGGCGCCTCGACCGAGCGGGCAAAGCGCGATATCGAATTCCTGATGCGCGAGCGGCGGCGCATCCAGTCCGGCGAGAACGACAATTTCTCGGTCCGCGACATGAAGGAAGTCCTCTCCACGCTGTCCGGCACGACGCGGATCCTGACCATGCTGCTGGGCGCGGTGGCGGCGATCAGCCTGCTGGTCGGCGGCATCGGCATCATGAATGTCATGCTGGTCTCGGTCACCGAACGGACGCGCGAGATCGGCATCAGGCTGGCCATCGGCGCGCTGGAGCGCGAGGTGCTGACCCAGTTCCTGGTGGAGGCGGCCGTGCTGTCCTCGCTGGGCGGGGTTCTGGGGATCGGACTGGCGCTGGGCGGGTCGGTCTGGCTTGCCCGGTTGCTGGAGGTGCCGTTCGTGCCGAATCTGCCGATCGTCGGCGTGGCGGTGGTGTTCTCGGCCGCGGTGGGCGTCGTCTTCGGCTTCTTCCCGGCGCGCCGCGCCGCGCGGCTGGACCCGATCGAGGCGCTGCGCTTCGAATGAGGTGCCGCCGCCCGGGTTGATACAGGTCAAATCCCGGCGCCCCGTACGCGGGTAAACTCGCTGCGATCCGTAATTCCTTTGCGGAGACAGCCGATGCCCAGAATTCTGCGCCAGCTTCGCGAGGAGCACGCCGACATCGCGCGACTGATGGATATCCTCGATCGCCAGCTTTCGCTGTTCGCGGCGGGGCGGCGGCCGGATTACGATCTGGTGCGGCGGATCATCGCGTATTGCCTCGACTATCCGGCGGAAATTCACCACCCGAAGGAAGATATGGTCTACCGGATCCTCGCCGAGCGCGATGCCGAACTGGCCAATGCGGTCGGCGACCTGCAACTCGACCATGTCCGGCTGGCCGAGAAGACGCGGGCCCTGGCCGAGGCGGTGCGCGAGGTGCTGACCGAGGAACTGGTCGACCGCGCGTGGGTGCACGACCTGACGGACGATTTCGTGCAAGCCTGTCGCCGCCATATCCGGCGCGAGGAGCAGCAGGTCTTCCCCGCCGCCGAGGCGGTGCTGACCGCCGCCGACTGGGCCTCACTGGAAACCCGCATCGACCGGCGCGACGATCCGCTGTTCGGCAAGGCTGTCGCCCGGCATTACCGCGGGCTGCGCGACGAAATCGAGGCGCTGGAGCGGCTGGCGACCGAAGCCTGAAAAGGCCGGCTGGCGGGCCTTGTAAAGAAGAGGGTTTAATTTCCCTAGCGAGTTTGTGTACAATGCGTCCTCCAGTCTGCCGCGGGAGTTTCGCATGGCGTCGTTGTCGCTCAATATCGTTCTCTGCTCCGGTGAACACGAAAAGATCCAGATGGCCGCGATGATGGCGTCGATCGCGGCGGTGTCCGACCGTCCGGTCCGCGTCTTCGTCAGCATGAACGCGCTGTTTGCCTTCGACCGCGAACTGACCGCGGGGGAGCGGTATTCCGGGGGCGCATTTTCCGAGCTCCTGCTGCGCAAGAAGGCGCCCGACGCGATCGAACTGCTGCGCCAGGGGAAAATGCTCGGTGAAATGAAAATTCATGTCTGCTCGATGGCGATGGATGTTACAGGATGGGAAATGGACCGCCTGGTCCCCGATTTGATCGAAGGGCCGCTCGGCCTGACGAAATTTCTGTCGGATGCCGAGGACGGCCAACTCATCACCCTGTGACCCCGCATCGTCGAGGAGAAGCCAGCATGTCGCAACGTACGAAAATCGATGCCCGCGGCGCCTTTTGCCCGGGCCCGCTGATGGAACTGATCGCCGCCCTGAAACTGATCCAGATCGGCGACGAGGTGGAAATCTGGTCGACCGATTCGGGAACGGCGAAGGATGTGCCGGAATGGGTCGCCAAGGTCGGCCATGAAATGGTCGGCGTGCAGAAGATGGACGGCTACGACAGCGTGGTCGTGCGCAAGAAGAAATAAGCCCGCAAGATTTGGGAGAAAAGCGGGCGCTCAACGACCGAACAACATGTGGGAGGTAAACAGGAATGTCGAAGCATATCGTAATCGTCGGCGGCGGCCTTGCCGGCACGATCGTTGCCAACGGATTGTGCCGGCAGCTGGGCGGCGAGATGCGCAGCGGCGCGATCCGCATCACCATGATCGCCAACACCGACAAGCACATGTACCAGCCCGGTCTGCTGTATGTGCCCTTTGGCAAGATCCGCGAGGCTGAACTGTTCCGCGACCAGCGCAAGGTGCTGGACCGCCGCGTCACCTTCACCATCGACCCGGCCAAGAATATCGACGTCGAGAACAACCGGGTCGTCTGCGAATCCGGCAAGACCTACAATTACGATTATGTCGTGATCGCCACCGGGTCGCGCATCCGCCCGGAAAACATCAAGGGCATGGCCGAGGGCGCGCACTGGTTCTACGACCTGGACGGCGCTCGCAAGATGCGCCAGGCCCTGGCGGAATTCACCGGCGGCAAGATCGTGGTCAACGTCAACGCCCCGCACAAATGCCCGGTGGCACCGCTGGAAATCACCTTCATGCTCTATGATTTCCTGAAGGCGAAGGGCGTGATGGACAAGACCGAGATCACCTACACCTATCCGATCGGCCGGCTGCACGCGCTGGAGCCGGTGGCCCATTGGGCGGTACCGGAATTCGACAAATTCGGCATCAAGTCCGAGACCTTCTTCAACACCAAGGAAGTCGACCCGAAGAAGAAGACCATCACCTCGGAAGAGGGCACGACGCTGCCCTACGACCTGCTGGTCACCATCCCGCCGCATAACGGCGCGCAGGTGATCCTGGATTCCAACCTGGGCGCCGGCGGCTGGGTGCCGACGGGCAGGGAGACGCTGCTGCGCGACGGCTCCACCAATGTCTTCGTCGTCGGCGACACCACCAATATCCCGATTTCGAAGGCTGGATCGACGGCCCATTTCGAGGCCGATACCATCGTCGACAACCTGACCTCGCTGCTGCAGGAAGGCACCTGGGCACGCAATTACGACGGCAAGGTGTTCTGCTTCGTCGAGACCGGCATGAACACCGGTACTTACGTCTGGTTCAACTACACCACGCCGCCGAATCCCGGCCCGCCGTCGCAGATGCTGCACTGGTTCAAGCTGGCCTACAACCGCCTCTACTGGTTGTCCGCCCGCGGCTTGTTGTAGGAGGGCGGCAACATGGCGAAGGAAGCAACCGTGAAGGCCCTGCCGGCCCATCCCGACGAGGTGGCCCGGCTGGTGCTGGCGATGCGCGAATCGCTGACCGATTCCATGGTCGAGCGTCTGAGCGTCACCGGCGCCAACGCGCTGGAGGTGGTCGACCGGCTGAACGACGAGGCTACCCGCGAGGCCATTCACAAGGCGCTGGACCGGCTGACCGAGTTGAACCGGATTGGCGCCCTGGACACGCTGTTCGATCTGGTGACCGTGCTGCACGGGGCGAAATCGGCCGCGACGGACAGCATGGTGGAACGTCTGTGGGCCTTCACCGAGCAGATGGTCAATACCCTGGGCAGCGATAACCTGTCGCGGCTGGCCGAGGGCGCCAGCGGCGCCATGGAGGATGCGGTGCACGCCACCGCCGATGCCCGCCCCACCGGCGGCATCCTGTCGGCGATCTCGCTGCTGTCCAAGCCGGAAACGCAGAAGAGCCTGATGTTCCTTCTGAAATTCGCGGAAGGGCTGCAGAAGCGCTGCTGCGACTGAAAGACCGGGGTCATGCCGGGTTGCCCCGGCAAGGCAGCCGACGCCCGGCTCCATGCGAGCCGGGCGTTCGTCGGCGGGCAAACGCCTTGATGCCCCGCCGGGCCGCGCCTTTGCGGCCCGCTCTTTGACCGCTGCCGAACTAGAAGCGGACGCCCGTCAGGTCCTGCAACCCCTCGATCGCGCCGTGGATATCGCTGGTGGTCACGCCGGGGCCGGGGCCGTCTTCCAACAACAGAGCGCAGCCCGCCTCGCGGCCCGGGATCAGGATCGCATAGCCATGAGTGGCGCCGTCGGCGCCCAACGCGACCGCGTGCAGCCAGGTGTCGGACTCGGCGCGTCGGCATGCGGGCGCGGTGCCGTGCCCGGCGCCAGCCAGGATCTCCAGCGCACTGGCGATGGCGGCCGGATCCGTGATCCGGGCCAGCGGCTGGTAATGCGCCAGTTCGTCATCGAAATAGAAGGCGAAGCCGCGATGCGGCAGCCGGTACAGGCGCAGCTCGGCGATGTCGGGCGACGGCGCCAGGCCGTGGCGGCTCATCCCCTCGGGCGGGACGTTGCGCCAGATCGTCGGCTCGACCAGCAGCAGCAGGGTCGCCACATAGAGCGCGACCGCGCCGAACATCGCCAGGATGACGATCTGGCCCTTGGTGAAGCGGCTTGCCATGGGAACTCCCGTCTATTTGCGCGCGGCCAGGAAGGCGGCCATGTGAAATGCCGCCTGTGCCGGCG
>JAHELM010000143.1 GCA_024644185.1 Rhodospirillales bacterium
ACGCCTGCGCAACCAGGTCGATGCCTTCCTGCGCGACGTGCGCGCGGCCTGAACCGCACAAGACGCGCCCCGCCCGGATCCCGATCGTCCCCGGGCGGGGCCGTGCCACAATACCTGAATCCCGGGGCGGACCGGTCTCTCCACCGGTCCGCCCCACCTTCCTTTTACCGCACGCGGCCGACCAGCCTCGCCACCGGTCCGCCCCTGATTCTTTCCGGCCGGGGCGCCGGGCGCCGCGGAAGGTGCGCCAGTCCGGCCGCGAGAACGCGGTTGCGGGGATGGGGCTGTCCGACATACCCTCCAGCCCCATGTCCGCCAGACAGCCCTCGCCCCGCATGGCCTATGCCTTGCTGTCCTTCGCCTCGCTGACCTGGGCGGGGAACATCGTGCTGGGCCGGGCCGTGCACGCGGCGATCCCGCCGGTCAGCCTCAGCTTCTGGCGGTGGACGCTGGTGCTGCTGATTCTGGCGCCCTTTACCGTGAAGACCATGATCCGCCAGCGCGCGGCGTTGCGCCGGGAGTGGAAATTCCTGGTCGCCCTGGGCGTGGCGGGGCTGGCCGGATTCCACACCCTGCAATACACCGCGCTGGGCGCGACGACGGCGATCAACGTGGCCCTGTTCAACGCCGTCTGCCCGGTGGTGATTCCGTTTTTTGCACGCATCCTGTGGGCTGAGCGGCTGGGTCCGCGGCAGGCCGCCGGCATCGCCGTGTCGCTGGTCGGGGTCGCCGTCATCGTGCTGCGCGGCGACCCGGCGCTGGTTCTCGCCCAGGGGCTGGCGCGGGGCGATGTCATCATGCTGGGGGCGGTCGCCTGCTGGTCGCTCTACGTGACCCTGCTGAAGCACCGGCCGGCCGACCTGCATCCCAATGTGCTGCTGGTCGCCAGTATCGTGCCCGCCGTCCTGGCGCTGTTTCCGATCTGGCTGTGGGAGGTGACGACGGTGCGGACCCTGCCGCTGGAGCCGATGACATTCGCCGTCATCGGCTATATGGGGGTGTTCGCCGGCTGCCTTGCCTATATCGGCTACGGCCGCGCGGTGCCGGCGATCGGGCCGATCCGCGCCGGGCTGTTCCTGCATCTGATCCCGCTTTTCGCCTCGTTGCTGGCGATCGGCTTTCTCGGCGAACATCCGCACCTGTTCCATATGGCCGGTGCCGGCGCCATTATTGCCGGAATCTATCTGACGACGCGGCCCTGACCGACCGGCGCTTGCCGCCGGCCTCCCGGCCTTTCCCTTACCCCAACCCTCTTCCGCCGGGCAGGAAGGCTGTTTCCCGCCGGCAGGCAAGAACAAGACGGCGGTGGAGGCAAAGACCGCAAACCATGCGCATGCGAACGATATGGCGAGACCCGCGGAATTGCTCGCGGTTCAGGTGTCCGCCACTGTCCGGCCGCCGAGGGCCGTGACGGCGCCACGCCAGGCGATGCGGCGGCGGGGGATGTCGAGGGTCATCAGGTCTTCGCCGACGGTAACCGGGCCGGGGAAGTCGCGGCACACCTCGTCCAGCAGCGCCTGGCGGTCGCAGGCGGGCGGAACCAGATGGGTCAGCGCCAGCCATCGCGCGCCGGCCCGCGCCGCCAGCTTGCCGACATCCGAGGACAGCGTGTGGTAGGCGGCGACGCTGGCCACCGTGGCCGCCGTCCGTACGCCTGGCACCGCCGGCATCTCGCGGTGAACGAAGACCTCGTGCAGCAGCAGGTCGCAACCCCGTGCCGCCTCGACCAGCGCCGCGCAGGGCCTGGTGTCGCCGGAGATCGCCAGCCGGCAGCCGCCGGCCTCGAGGACGAAACCGAAGGCGTGGCGAACCGGCGCATGGTCCACCGCCACCGCGGCAACCCGCAAGGGGCCGAAATCGAGGCGCGCGTCCGGACCGATCTCCTCCACCTCCACCTCCAGCGCGGCGGTGGAAGGGCGGTGTTCATGGGCGATGCGCTGGTCCAGCTCGGGCCGCCACAGCGCCATCAACCCGTCCACGTAGCGCCGCGTGCCGGGCGGGCCGAAGATCCGCTGCGGCCGGTCGCGTCCCTGGTGCCAGGACGAGAGGACGAGCTGGAACAGGTCGACGATGTGGTCGGAATGCAGATGGGTCAGCAGCACCGCGTCGAGGTCGCGGCCGCTCATCCCCGCCTGGACGAGGCGCTGGGTCACGCCCGAGCCGCAATCGATCAATACCGCGGTGGCGCCGGCGCGTACCACCTGGGCCGGGCCGAGGCGGTCGGCGTGAACCACCGGGCAGCCGGTGCCGAGAAGGGTCAGTTCCATGCGCGCTCCGCAAACGAAACGGGGGGCCGATGAAGGCCCCCCGATCCTAGCTCACTATGCGCCGGACTTAATAGTCCAGGAAGCTGCGCAGCTTGCGGCTGCGGCTGGGATGCTTCAGCTTGCGCAGCGCCTTGGCCTCGATCTGGCGAATACGTTCGCGGGTGACCGAGAACTGCTGGCCGACTTCCTCCAGCGTGTGATCGGTGTTCATGCCGATGCCGAAGCGCATGCGCAGCACGCGCTCCTCGCGCGGGGTGAGGCTGGCCAGCACCCGCGTCGTCGTCTCGCGCAGGTTGGACTGGATCGCCGCATCGGCCGGCAGGATCGCGTTCTTGTCCTCGATGAAGTCGCCGAGATGGCTGTCTTCCTCGTCGCCGATCGGCGTCTCGAGGCTGATCGGCTCCTTGGCGATCTTCAGCACCTTGCGCACTTTTTCCAGCGGCATGTGCAGGCGCACGGCAAGCTCCTCGGGCGTCGGCTCGCGGCCGATCTCGTGCAGGAAGTTGCGCGAGGTGCGGATCAGCTTGTTGATCGTCTCGATCATGTGCACCGGGATGCGGATGGTGCGCGCCTGGTCGGCGATCGAGCGGGTGATCGCCTGGCGAATCCACCAGGTGGCATAGGTCGAGAACTTGTAGCCGCGCCGGTACTCGAACTTGTCCACCGCCTTCATCAGGCCGATATTGCCCTCCTGGATCAGGTCGAGGAACTGCAGCCCGCGATTGGTGTATTTCTTGGCGATCGAGATGACGAGGCGAAGGTTGGCCTCGACCATTTCCTTCTTGGCGCGCCCGGCTTCCTTCTCGCCTTCCTGCACGGTCGAGACGATGCGCCGGAATTCGATCAGCGGCATGCCGCATTCGCCGGCGATTTCGGCGATATCGGTGCGTTCCTTCTCGATGCGCGGGCCGTGCTTCTCGCAGAATTTCTTCCACTTCGCGTCAAGCGCCGCCACGTCCTCGAGCCAGCCCGGATCGACCTCGCGGCCGAAATGGTTGGACAGGAACGATTCGCGTTTGACGCCGCACTCCACCGCCGCGCGCAGCAACGTGCCCTCGCACCTGGTCAGGCGACGGTTGAGGTCGTAGAGCTGGTGCACGAGCTGTTCGATGCGCATGTTGTTCAGGCGCACCTTCTCCATCAGCTCGACCAGCTCATGGCGGTACTTCTCGTAGGACTTCTCGGTCGCCTTCGGCACCTCGTCGCCGTTCTGCAGGGCGGCCAGGCGCTTGTCCTGCACCTTCTGCAGCTTGCCGTAGGTCGCCGAGATCTTCTCGAAATTCTCCAGCACGGCCGGCTTGAGGACCTGCTCCATGGCGCTGAGCGACATGGTGTTGTCTTCGTCGTCGTCCCCCTCGTCGCCGTCCAGGCCGGCGGGCGGACGCGGCATGTCGCCGGTATCGCCAGCCTCGGTGCCGGCGCCGTTGGCGCCCTCGCCGCCGGCGCCCTCCGCGCCCTCCACCGCGACACCGTTGATGCCGTCGGCGCCGTCCGCCGTCTCCGGATCCGCACCGTCTTCGCCATCGGGGCCGTCGCTGTAGGTGGCGTCGAGATCGATGACCTCGCGCAGCAGCAGATTGCCCTCCAGCAGCGAATCGTGCCACTGCACGATCGCGTCCATGGTCAGCGGGCTTTCGCAGATGGCGCCGATCATCTTCTCGCGACCGGCCTCGATGCGCTTGGCGATGGCGATTTCGCCCTCGCGCGACAGCAGCTCGACGCTGCCCATCTCGCGCAGATACATGCGCACGGGATCGTCGGTGCGGCCGACATCGTCATCGTCCACATTGCCGGAAGAGCGGCTCTCGCCCTCTTCCTCTTCTTCCTCGGCCGGCTCCTTGCGCTCTGCCGCTTCTTCGTTTTCCTCGTTTTCCACGACGCTGATGCCCATCTCGGAGAGTTGGGTCATGGTGTCCTCGATCTGCTCGGACCCGATCTGTTCCTGCGGCAGGGCGGCGTTCAGCTCGTCGATCGTGATGTAGCCGCGTTCCTTGCCCTTCGCGATCAGCTTCTTGACCGCCGCGACGGAGGTGTCCATCAACGGACCTTCGAAGGACTCGTCCCTCTCCGCGGTCGTTTCAGCCTGGGCCGAAGCCTTTTCTGCCATAGAGTTCCATCCCCGCTTCATCCGGCTGCGGCAACCGTCAGCCGATCCTGGTCGAAATCAATCCTTGTCGCCCGCCGGTCCGTCCTGCTCGTCGCCGGCATCGAACATGCGGCTCTCGCCCTGCTCCACGTCCTTGCGGAACGCCAGGAACCGGGCTTCCGCCTCGGCATCCGGGTGATCCGCGGTATAACGCGCGCTGGCCCGTAATTCTTCCCGACGGCGCGCCCGAAA
Organism: Rhodospirillales bacterium; assembly: GCA_024644185.1. Classification (GTDB taxonomy): domain Bacteria; phylum Pseudomonadota; class Alphaproteobacteria; order UBA8366; family JADFVY01; genus JAHELM01. Next base: position 4,606 of record JAHELM010000143.1, read on the forward strand.
TATCAACGCCAGCACTTCCTCCAGCCCAATACGCGCAGCGTCCGCCGGGCCTCCCCGGCGGGCGAAAGACGCATGAACCATGACATCGTCGGCGCACAACGCTTCCACGAGACCGGCGAAACCGTCCTGTGAGAGGTGGCGCTTCAATGTCACGGCGTCAAGGTCCGGATCGGAAGCCAGACGTTTTTGTAGGGCTTGCAGCAGTTTGTCAAGATCGGGGTCGAAATCCACCCCGCCCAGCACGGCCCCGAACTCGTCGGCCAGGGCGGGATGTTCCAGCAATGTCGTCAGCACCACCTGCTGGCGGCGGCGGGGCGCCGCCCCGGCGCTGGCCAGGGCGCGGCCGCCGACCAGCGGGATCGGCTCGCGGCCGGACGCCTTCTGGCCGGGCCGGCCGGGGCGCCGGGCGCCGCGGAAGGTGCGCCAGATCCGCTCGCGGAAGGCGGCGCGGTAATGCTCCTGCACCGAACGGTCGGCAATCCGCCGCACCCGCTCCTCCAGCCGCTTTTCCAGATCGGCCCGGCGCTCCGGCGTGTCGAGCGGGCGCTGCCCGAGCTCCAGATTCCACACCAGGTCGAACATCGCCTGCCGGCGGTCCAGCACGTGACGCATTGCCGCGGGCCCGCCGCTGGCGATCAGGTCGTCCGGATCCTTGCCCGGCGGCAGCACGGCGAAGCCGAATGTCCGCCGGGGCTCCAGCAGCGGCAATGCGCGGTCGGCCGCCTTGGCGGCGGCGCGGCCGCCGGCCTCGTCGCCGTCGAAGCACAGGATCGGTTCCGGCGTCAGCTTCCACAGCGCCGCCATCTGGTCCTCGGTCAGCGCCGTTCCCAGCGGCGCGACGGCCCCGGCGAAGCCGGCGCGATCCAGCGCGATCACGTCCATATAGCCCTCGACGACGATCAGCTCGGCGCCGTCGTGCACCGCCACCGTCGCGCGGTCGAGATTGTAGAGCATGTGCCCCTTGTGGAAGAGCGGGGTTTCCGGCGAGTTCAGATATTTCGGACCGTCACCCTCGAGAACGCGCCCGCCAAAGGCGACGACGCGCCCCTTGCGGTCGGCGATCGGGAACATCACCCGGCCGCGAAACCGGTCATAGCTGGGGCGTCCGTCCTCGGGACGGATCAGCAATCCGGCCTCGACCAGAACCGCGTCGTCGAAGCCCTCGGCGATCAGCGCCTTCTTCAGCCCGTCGCGGCCATCGGGCGCGAAGCCCAGCCGGAACCGGGCGATTGCCGCATCGTCCAGGCCGCGGCCGCGCAGATAGCCCAGCGCGGCCTTGCCGGCCGGGGCGCGCAGCCGTTCGGCAAACCAGCGGCACGCCGCCTCCGACGCCTCGCCCAGCCCGGCCCGGCGCTTCTCGAGTGCCCGGTCTTCCGGCGTTTCCCGAGGCATCGGCAACCCGGCAAGACCGGCCAGATGTTCGACCGCCTCGGGGAAGCTCAGCTTCTCGGCATTCATCACGAAGGCAATCACATCGCCGTTCGCGCCGCAGCCGAAGCAGTGATAGAAGCCCTTTTCCTCGTTGACCGTGAAGGACGGCGTCTTCTCGTTGTGGAAGGGGCACAGGCCGCCATATTCGCGTCCCTTGCGCACCAGTTTGACCCGCCGCCCGACGACATCGACGAGACCGACCCGGTCCCGGATATCGTCGAGAAAGCGCGGCGAAAACGCCATGTGGTCCGATACTCCGCGGCAGGTTTTGCCGGTCGAGGCCGGGCGTCGACGAAAGTCAGGCGGTCAGCAGCGCCTTGGCTACCTGTCCGGCCTTGGCGAAATCCATGCGTCCCGCGAATTCGGCGCGCAACGCGGCCATCACCTTGCCCATGTCCTTCACCCCGGCGGACCCGGCCGCTTCGATGGCGGCACGGGTTGCCGCCTCGATCTCGGCATCGCTCATCTGGGCGGGAAGGAAGCGCTCGATGACCGCGATCTCTTCTTCTTCCTGCCGCGCCAGTTCGGCGCGGCCGCCCTTCAGATAGAGTTCGATGCTCTCGCGCCGCTGCTTGATCATGGTCTGCAGCAAGGCAAGGATTTCGTCCTCGCCGATACCCTCGCCGCGGCCGCGGCCCCGCGCCGCGATATCGTTGTCCTTCAGCGCCGCCAGG